>CAMPIF010000035.1 GCA_946886245.1 Ectopseudomonas composti
ACACCGACTGGAGCTCAACCTTTGTTTGGTGGGCTGAAGCGGATCGTCGCCCGGCCCACACTACGGAGCTACGAAGCCGCGATCGCCATGATCGCCCTGCGCCCCTTCGGTGAAACCTGCAGCGCACGCGAACCCGTGCTGCGCCGCAGCCAGCCCTCGCCTTCGCACAGACTCAGCAACGCCGCGCCCAGCGCACCACCGAGATGCGGCTTGCGCTCGCTCCAGTCCGGGCAGGCACAGAGTCGCTGGCGGCGCTGGCGGTTGATCTGCTGCAGATCGATGCCCAACGCCTGCAGCCCCTGCTCACCGCTTGCCGTCAGCTGCAGCGCACCGCCCTCCTCGCTCAGCCATTCGGCTGCACGCATGCGCGCGAACACGCCGACCGCCAGTTCGCCGGCCAGATGGTCGTAACAGGTGCGCGCCTCACGCATGGCCTGTGGCGTCCCGCGTGAGGCCGGCACCACGCGGGGTTGCCGTGGCTGTGCGGCCAGCGCGGCACTGGCCAGGGCTTCGACCAGTTGCCCGACTTCCGGCCCGGCCAGGCGGTAATAGCGATTGCGCCCATGGCGCTGCTGCGCCAGCAGGCCGCCTTCTACCAGCTTGGCCAGGTGCGCGCTGGTCGACGACGGCGACAGCCCTGCGAGCAAGGCCAGCTCGCCGGCCGGCCGCGCGCTGCCGTCCATCAGCGCCCAGACCATGCTGGCGCGCCCGGCATCGGCGAGCAGCGCGGCAATCGAACTGAAACCCGGTGCGTATTCCATAGTTCACCTCATGACGAAACATGGCGTGCAGCAAATGTGGATACTGGCAGGCAATTTCAGTCAGAGCCAGCCAGGGAGAAACCGATGCTCGCCGTGATCTTCGAAGTGCAGGCCAGGCCAGGCCTGCAGCAGGACTATCTCGACCTCGCCGGCGAGTTGCGCCCGCTGCTCGCCGAGCAGCCGGGCTTCATCTCCATCGAACGCTTCCAGAGCCTGACCCAGCCTGGGAAGATCCTGTCGCTATCGTTCTGGCAGGACGAAGCCGCGATCCAGGCCTGGCGCCAGCGCGAGGAACACCGGCGCGCACAGACGGCAGGACGCGAGGAGGTCTTCAGTCACTATCGCCTGCGCGTGGCCCAGGTGCTGCGCGACTACGGCATGCACGAGCGCGAACAGGCGCCAGCCGACAGCCGCGCGATCCACGAGCAGGGGCAGCGCGATGACTGAGCACCTGCCGCTGATCCTCGCCACCTTCCTGCTCGCCGGCATGGTCAAGGGTGTGGTCGGCCTTGGTCTGCCGACCATCGCCGTCGGTCTGCTCGGTCTGGTGATGGCGCCACTGCAGGCCGCCGCGCTGCTGATCATCCCGTCGATGGTGACCAACATCTGGCAGTTGTGCGACGGTCGCAGCCCGCTGCCGATGCTGCGCCGGCTATGGCCGATGCTGCTGGGAATCCTGTGCGGCACGCTGCTGGTGGCCGCCCTGCTGCAGAGCCTCGACCTGCCCGGCGCCAGCCGCTGGCTGGGCGTCGCGCTGGTGATCTACGCAGTGCTTGGCCTGGCCAAGGTGCACTTTCGCGTGGAGCGGGCCAAGGAAGGCTGGCTGAGCCCGGTGATCGGTGCGATCACCGGTGCGATCACCGCAGTTACCGGCGTGTTCGTGATTCCCGCCGTGCCCTACCTGCAGGCCATCGGCCTGGAGAAGGACGATCTGGTTCAGGCCCTGGGGTTGTCCTTCAGCGTCTCCACCCTGGCTCTGGCGGCAGCGCTCGGTCACAGCGGTGAACTGCTGCAACCGGCGGTGCTGGGTGTATCGGCCCTCGCCCTGCTGCCGGCACTGCTGGGCATGGCCGCCGGCCAGTGGCTACGCAAGCGCATCAGCGCGGAGCGCTTCAAGCGCTGGTTCTTCATCGGCCTGTTGCTGCTCGGTGCCGAGCTGGCGCTGCGCGGTCTCTGAACCTGAGCATCAAACGGCGGCTGCCTGCGAGTGCTTGAGGCCGAACCATTGCAGCTCGGCCAGCAGCGCCACCGCCAGCGCCTGAGCGATGACGAAGGCATAGCCGAACAGGTTCGGCGACAGCCAGCCGATCGCCAGGACCAGCAGACTGTCGATCACCCACAGCGCGTTGACCGCGATCACCGCCCAGATGGCCTGGCGGCTGATTTCGGCGCGGTTGGACAACCACACCAGCAGCGCCGCGAAAGGCAGCAGCGCGCTACCGGCGACCAGCAACAGCAGGCGCGGCAATTCGAGGAAGGCGCCCAGCCAGCCGGCCGCCAGGACCAGCAGCAGGCCGGTGACGCCGCTGAGCAGGCCGTCGAACAAGAGAGCATTGCGCAGCATCGGGGTGGGTTGCAGTGCGTTCATGATGAATCCTCCGTAGCGGCACCGGGGTGGTGCCTGGCCTACAGATTTCGCCGAAACGAACAGGGCGTCGATTACCTGCCAGGTAATGGCCGACATGACCTGGCTGAACTATCGTGCAGGCCATGAACACTACCCAGACCGCCGGCGCCCTGTTGCGCCAATGGCGCCAGCGGCGCCGCCTGAGCCAGCTCGACCTCGCCTGCGAGGCACAGATATCGACTCGCCACCTGAGCTTCGTCGAAACCGGACGCGCACACCCCAGCCGCGAGATGCTGCTGCACCTGGCCGAGCAGCTGGAGATACCCCTGCGCGAGCGCAATCGCCTGCTCAGCGCAGCCGGTTTCGCCCCGCTGTACAGCCAGCACGAGCTGAGCGACCCGGCGCTGGCTCCAGCCCGCCAGGCGATCGAACAGTTGCTCAAGGCCCATGAACCCTATCCGGCGCTGGCCATCGACCGACAGTGGAACCTGCTGGCAGCCAACGCCTCGGTCGGCCCCTTCCTCGCCGGCATGCCGGACTTTCTGCTCGGCCCGCCGCTCAATGTGATGCGCCTGTCGTTGCACCCCGAAGGCCTGGCACCGCGCATCGCCAACCTCGCGCTGTGGCGCGCGCACCTGCTGATGCGCCTGCAGCGTGACGCCGAAATCAGTGGCGACGAAGCCCTGTTCAGCCTGCTCGATGAACTGCGCGGCTACCCGGCGCCGGCAGAAGTCCCTGCGCCGCCGAGCGATGCCGTGCTGGTGCCACTGCAATTGCACAGCGAGCAGGGCGTGCTCAGCCTGATCAGCACCATCACGGTCTTCGGCACACCGAATGACGTGACCCTCGCCGAACTGGCGCTGGAGACCTTCTTCCCCGCCGACGCCTTCACCGCCGACTACCTGCGCAACCTGGCGAAAAGCCCCTGAACGGTAGCGATTTCCGACGAAATCACTCTTTCGGGTCATGCTCCGCGACGCTTGGCGCAGTAGTCTTGGCGCTGCGTCCTTGACGCCGCCCACTGCATACCTGCTCAAAACAATAACAAGGAGCACCCCGGATGCGCTGTAAAGCACTGTTGCGCCATGCTTTTTTCTGGTCGCTCGGACTCTTCGTCGGGCTCTCGCCAGTGGCCTTCGCCGAGGCCGTCAGCCCGCAGGAACAGATTCAGGTACACGCCAGCCGCGCTACCAGCAGCCTGATGCTGTTACGTGGCGAAGGTTTCCAGAAGACTCATCAGCAGCGCCTGGAAGCCGACCTCGCCGCTCTGGCCGGCGCCATGCAGAGCCTGCCGCAGGGCAGCGCCGAACTCACCAGCGCCCATCAGGCCCTCGTTACCCAATTGCGCAACGGTGTTTCCTATGGCCCCGGTGACGAGAACGTGCCCTGGCGCTTTCCCGAAGACCTCAGCCGTGCCCTGCGCGACTTCCTCGGCACGGCCCGGGCCCTGCCGGGCGCCGAAGGCCAGAGCGAGCTGGCGGCGAAGGTCGAGTACCTCTGCGTGCAATACCTCAGCCGCTCCTACCTGGGCACCTTCGAGATCGCCCGCGAGCAACCCGGCACCTACCTCGGGCAGGACGAACGCCTGCTGCTGCCGGCCATCGACAGTGAGCTGCAGGCAATCGAGGATCAATCCGACCCGCAGGTGACCAAGCTGCAGACGCGCTGGAGCTACCTGCGTGCCGCGCTGGCCGACATGAACAGCCAGAGCAACACCCTGCAGAGCGTCTCCGGCCGTCCCTTCGCGCCCATTACCGTGGATCGTCACGCACGCTCGATGACGGCGCAGTGGATGGCGATGTTCTAGAAAGGCTCGCGGCTAAAGCCCCTCCCACAAAACCGAATGGCCGTGGGAGGGGCTTCAGCCGCGACGAACAGCAGCACGTGCTCAGGCCAGCGCCTTCTTCTCGCGAATGCAGGTCGGCCCGGCGATTTCCACCACGGCATGTTCGACTTCCTTGCGCAGGCCGAGCAGGAAAGCCAGTTCAGCGGCCACGAACAGCGGGCCGATCACCAGCCCCATGACGTCATCGACGAAGGCCGGCTTGCGTCCTTCGTAGTAATGCCCGACGAACTGGATGACCCAGCCGACCACGAACAGGCCAATGCCTGCCGTCAGCCACAGGGCAGTGGAAGCGTTAGCCAGGCTGGCACCGGCCCACAGGCACAGCCCCAGCAGCACGGCCATGAGCAGGCCGAAACGGGTATCCAGGCGCAGATAGAACACGGCGGCAGCCAGGGCCGTCAGCGTGGCAGGCGCCAGCCACAGGCCGGCGAGATGGAAACCTGGCCGCGACAGCAGCACGGCAACCGCCAGCACGATCATCGGGATGCCGAGGAAATGGCTGGCGATATTGCGCCGGTCGCGATGGTAGGCGGCATATTGCGCCAGGTGATCGACGAGGGTTTTCATTATTATCGTCCTCAGGTGTGAAACGGGCCCGAACATGATCCCCCCACCTTGGCCTGCCGCACTGTCGGCTAGCCGACAATGGCAGGGACGGCCACATCGCCGCGCAACCTCACAGGAGCCGCAATGCCCGATCCCCGTCACCATCTCAACCTGCTGAACCAGGGTCACTGGTTCGCCGCATTGCCACCAGCGCTGCGCCAGAGCCTGCTGAACATGGCCCAGGTGCAGCGCCTGGACGCCGGCCAGCGGCTGTTCCGCCGGGGCGACAAGCCCTGCGGGCTGTATGCGGTAGTGGAGGGCGCAGTACGCGTCGGCGCCATCAGCGAAAACGGCAAGGAGGCGCTGCTGACGCTGGTCGAGCCGCCCTACTGGTTCGGCGAAATTTCCCTGTTCGATGGCCTGCCGCGCACCCACGATGCCTTCGCTGAAAGCGCCAGCACCCTGCTGCTGCTGCCTCAGCACGACCTGCTCGCCCTGCTCGAACGCGAGCCGGTCTACTGGCGCGACTTCGCCCTGCTGATGAGCCACAAGCTGCGCCTGGCCTTCATCGCCCTGGAAGACATGAGCCTGCTGCCCGCCGCGCCACGCCTGGCCCGACGCCTGCTGCTGATCGCCGAGAACTATGGCGAAAGCGAACCGCGCCGGGTACTGCACCTGGCTCAGGAGCAGCTGGCACTGATGCTCTCGCTGTCACGCCAGACCACCAACCAGATCCTCAAGGAGCTGCAGGCGCAGGGCGTGGTTCACCTGACCTACGGCGAGATCGAAATTCTCGACTTCGAGCGTCTGCGCCAGTGGGCCTCCTGAACTGCTGGCGCCCTGCCACTGTCCAACCCCTGTCGTTTTTTCTGCAGGAAGTACCGTACCGATGCCAGACAACACTCACACGCCACTGCCCGATGTGCTCGCCGGCCCGCTCTTGCGCCGGCTCGAGCCGGGGCGCCTGGTACTGTGGCTGGTGGCCAGTCGCGAGCTGACCCTGCAACTCCTGCTGCAACCCGAAGGCCAGGCGCAACGGATACATGCACTGGGCGAACACTGCCAGCAGTTGCCGCTCGGCCAGCAAGCCGTGCTGCACCTGATCGACCTACCCCTTACGCAGGTGCTGCCGCAAGATATACGCATCGCCTATGACCTGCAGATCCTCGACGACGATGCTCCGCAAGGCATGCGCGATTGGGCGCCGCACCTGCTTTACGACGGCGCCGAGCAGGCCGATTTCGTCCTGCGCTCACGTGTCGACCACCTGCTCCACGGCTCCTGCCGCAAGCCGCACCACGCTGCCGATGACGGCCTGCTCTGCGCCGATCGGCTGCTGGCAAGCCAGCCCGAAGCCGAGCAGCGCCCGGCGCTGCTGCTGATGAGCGGTGATCAGGTCTATGTCGACGATGTCGCCGGACCACTGCTGTGCGCCATTCACCAACTGATCGCCCGCCTCGGCCTGTTCGACGAGTTTCTCGACGGTGCCGTGGTCGAGGACAGCCAGGCGCTCTACGCCAACCCGGTCGGCTACTACCAGCGCGCCGAACTGCTGCCTGCGGTGAAGAGCAACCAGACCCTGCGCGACAAGTTCTTCGGCGGCGTGGAGAAGCCGGTCTTCACCAGCAGCAGCGCCGACAATCACCTGGTGACCTTCGCCGAGATGGTCGCCATGTACCTGCTGGTCTGGTCGCCGCTGCCCTGGACGCTGATCAGCGAACAGCCGCCGCCGCTGGACGAGGAGCAACAGCAGCGTTACGCCCGCGAGCGCGAGCGCATCGAGGCCTTCCGCCAGACTCTCGGTCAGGCTGCACGGGTGTTCGCCCACCTGCCGACGCTGATGATCTTCGACGACCACGATGTCACCGATGACTGGAACCTCTCCGCGCGCTGGGAGCAGACCGCCTACGGCCATCCCTTCTCCAAGCGCATCATCGGCAACGCCCTGCTCGCCTACCTGCTGTGCCAGGGCTGGGGCAACAACCCGGACGTATTCGATGAGCCGCTGCAGGCCTTTGCCGAACTGCTGCAGCCGCGCCAGGACGACCACCTCCAGGCCAAGGCGCAGGACGCGCTGATCGATCAGTTGCTGCATTTCGAGCACTGGCACTACGTGCTGCCGACCACGCCGGCACTGCTGGTGCTGGATACCCGCACGCGCCGCTGGCGCAGCGAAGGGCATCTGTCGAAACCCTCGGGGCTGATGGACTGGGAAGCGCTGTGCGACTTCCAGCAGGCGCTGCTCGATCACCCCAGCTGCATCATCGTCTCGCCGGCGCCGATGTTCGGCGTGAAGCTGATCGAGGGCATCCAGAAACTGTTCACCCTCGCCGGCCACCCGCTGATGGTCGATGCGGAAAACTGGATGGCCCATCGCGGCGCGGCCAGCGTGATGCTGAACATCTTCCGTCACTCGCGTACGCCAGGGGACTTCGTCATCCTCTCCGGCGACGTGCACTACTCCTTCGTCTACCGCGTGAACATCCGCCATCGCCGCGCCAGCCCGACCATCTGGCAGATCACCAGCAGCGGCATCAAGAACGAATTCCCGGCCGAGCTGCTGGACTGGTTCGACCGTCTCAACCGCTGGCTCTACGCGCCCTGGTCACCGCTCAACTGGCTGACCAAGCGCCGACGCATGCGCGTCACGCCGCTGATCCCCGACCGCAGCCGCTCGGGCGAACGCCTGTGGAACAGCGCCGGCCTCGGCCAGGTGTTCTTCGACGAACAGGGCCGGCCCAAACGCATTCTGCAACTCAATGCCGACGGCTCGAAGCCGGTGGCCTTCATCAACGAACGCGAGGAGCGGCCAGCCCCGGCCATTACGCCTCGGAGTAGCAACATCGCTCCGTAGGACGGCTTGAGCATCGCGATACCCATCAACCCGCCAGGTATCGCTGCGCTCGACCCAGGCAGCGATTGGCCGTGCACAGCCCCTCTCAGCGTAGCTTCTCGAGCATCTGGTAGTACCACATGCCCGCCGCCAGCATCGGGTTGCCGAGCTGGTCGCCCAGCGGCACCTTGATGTGCTTGCAGGCGGCGAAGGTATCGTACTGCTCCAGGTCGCCGGTGATCGCCTTGGCCATGATCTCACCCATGATGTGGGTGGTGGCGATGCCATGACCGGAGTAGCCCTGGCAGTACCAGACGTTGGACGAGAGCTTGCCCAGCTGCGGGATGCGGTTCATCACGATGCCCATGGCGCAGCTCCACTGGAAGTCGATCTGCACGCCCTTGAGCTGCACGAAGGTGCTCTCGATGCACGGACGCAGTTCAGCGGCGATATCGCGCGAATCACGCCCGGAGTAGTTGCAGCCACCGCCGAACAGCAGGCGACCATCAGCGGTCAGGCGGTAGTAGTCGAGCACGAAGCGGCAGTCGTACACGGCCAGGTCCAGCGGGTTGATCTCTTTCGCCAGGTCGCCCAGCGGTGCGGTGGTGACGATGCCGCCCATGGCCGGGAAGATCAGGCCCTTGAGCGTGCGCCGTTCGAGCTTGTGATAGACGTCGCCGGCCAGCAGCACCTGCTTGGCCTCGATGCGCCCGCCCGTGGTGACCACCGCAGGACGCGGGCCGTGGACGATATCCAGCACCTCGGAATGTTCGAAGATCAGCGCGCCCAGGCTCTCGGCGGCCTTGGCTTCGCCGATGCACAGGTTGAGTGGATGCAGGTGCATGTTGCGGGTGTTCTTCAGGGCGCCGCAATACAGATCGCTGCCGAGCTGAGCCCGTACACCGGCCGCGTCGAGCAGGGTGACATCATCACCCATGCCGCGCCGCAGCGCTTCATCGTAGGTCGCCTTGAGCTCGTCCATGTGGCTGGCTTTCATCGCCGTATGCAGATGGCCGTGCTTGAGGTCGCAGTCGATGCCGTACTTGGCCACGCGGTTCTTGATGATCTCGTGGCCACGCCAGCGCAGGTGCCAGATGAAGTCGTCCACGTCATCGCCCAGCGTGTTGCGCATCTGCTTGCGCATGGCCTCGTCGCCGGACAGGCTGCCGGTGACCTGGCCGCCGTTGCGCCCGCTGGCACCCCAGCCGACCTTGTTAGTCTCCACCACGGCCACCTTGAGGCCGCGCTCGGCCAGTTCCACTGCGGTGGCGATGCCGGTGAAGCCGCCGCCGATGATGGCCACGTCGACAGTGACACTGCCCTGCAGCGTCGGGTAGTCGGTCTCGACCTTGAGCGAGGCCGAGTAATAGGACGGCGCGCGCTCGGCGGCGGGTTTGACGGCTTGGTTGATCGCGTTCATTGCATATCCTTGAGGTGCGTTCGCACCGATGAATCTTGGATCGCGGCTGAAGCCGCTCATACCATGCTTAACCCGTAGGAGCGGCTTCAGCCGCGATGCTGTTTAGTCAGGCGTTGCTCAGATACCAACGCCAGTCCTGCTCGCCGACTTCGCCCATGAACTGGCGATACTCGGCACGCTTGACCGCAAGAAAGACCTTGAGGAAGTCGGCGCCAAAGGCATCGCGCGCCCAGCTGGAGCGCTCCAGCGCCTGGATCGAAGTCAGCCACTCGGTCGGCAGCAGGGTCTTGGCCTGGGCATAGCCATTTCCCTGCACCGGCGCACCGGGGTCGAGGCGATCAGCAATGCCACGGTGAATCCCGGCAAGAATCGCCGCCGCCGCGAGATAAGGGTTGGCATCGGCGCCGCAAATACGGTGCTCGACATGCCGGGTGTTGGCCGGGCCACCGGGCACGCGCAGGCTCACGGTGCGGTTGTCCACACCCCAGGTCGGCGCCAGCGGCGCGTAGCTGTTGGCCTGGAAGCGCCGGTAGGAATTGGCGTTGGGGCAGAACAGCAACAGCGAATCGAGCAGACTGGCCAGCATGCCACCAACGGCCTGGCGCAGCAGCGGCGTGCCGGCGGGATCGATGCTGGCGAACAGGTTGCTGCCCTGCGCATCGGCCAGGCTGACATGCATGTGCATGCCGGTGCCGGCCAGGTGGTCGAAGGGCTTGGCCATGAAGCAGGCCTGCATCCCGTGGCGGTGCGCCACGCCTTTGACCAGGCGCTTGTAGCGCACCGCCTGATCCATCGCCGCCAGCACCGGGCCGTGCTCCAGGGTGATTTCCACCTGGCCGGGGGCGTACTCGGAAATCGCCGTGCGCGCGGGAATGCCTTGGGCCTTGCAGGCGGCGTAGAGATCACGCAGGAAGGGTTCGATCTGTTCCAGCTCGCGCAGGCCATAGACCTGGGTCTGCCGTGGACGACCGCCGTCGGCATCCAGCGCCGGCTGCGGGCGACCCTGGGCATCGCGCTTCTGGTCGAGCAGGTAGAACTCCAGCTCGCAGGCCATCACCGGGTAATACCCCTCGGCTTCGAGCTGCTCGATCACCCGGATCAGCAACTGCCGTGGATCGGCCGGCGTAGCCGGCAGACCTTCGGTCGGGTGCATCGACACCTGCACGGCGGCGGTGGGCATCTGTCGCCAGGGCAGGCGTACCAGGCTACCGGGCAGCGGATAGGCGCGGCAGTCGATATCGCCCACCTCCCAGACCAGGCCGGAATCCTCGACATCCTCGCCCTGGATGGACAGGCCAAGCATGGTGCTCGGCAGCGGCCGGCCGCTCTGGTAAAGCGCCAGCAATTCCTCGCGGTGCAGCAGCTTGCCGCGCGGTACGCCATTGGCGTCGAGGATGAACAGTTCGATCAGCTCGATATCGGGATTGTTCGCCAGGAAATCCTGGGCTTCCTGCACAGCAGCGAAAGTCGTCATATCGCACTCGCTTGCGCCAGTTGGGCGCTCGGTGTCCGCACGGCCCGTTCGATTCTTGAACAGGTTGCACAGGCAGACAAGGTGATAGCAGCGGCTGCGGGCATGGCGCAGCCATCGATATTCAGCGGGCGGGGACGGCGTCCGGCGGGCGAGCGTGGCGGCAGTGCCATAGTGCCCAGAAGGCGAGAATGATGGTCAGCAGCGGGTTGAGCTGCTCCAACAAGCGCCGCCGCGCAGGAACGCGGTACAGCGGAACATGGACTTGGCAGGCCGGGAAGATCATGGCTTGGCAGCGTCGCACAGGGTTTGACGTGCGTTAAATCGGGTTTTTCATACGCTTGGTTATGCGCCGGCTAAACAAAGCTGCACAGTCCCTGCACTGCGATGCGCCATGGGCACCGCGCCAGCCAACAACCACACACTTGCCTAGCACGAGGGCAAAAACCGGATAATGCGCACTTTTGTTTCCCCCATCTCAAGGGATGCGCAGTACGCCATGTTCGAACAAGCCTTCAAGAATATCGACGACATACTGCACAAGGATGCTGGTGCCAGCTGCGAGCTGCACCAGGCCTTTAGCGGCAATCTCTAGCGCTGCACCGTGTTGCGTAGAAAAATCCCGGCCGCCTTCGACGGGGCGTTGTCGCGCAACAAACTGCGCAGAAGCCAGGGGGGCCTAGTCCTTGCTGGCGGTACTCCTGATCTGTCGTGATCGCCAGCAAACTGGCTCCTACAAGACTCCCTCCACTCGATCCTCTGCTAATCGGCAGATCATCGCCAACCCACCTCGGGCTATGTGGGAGGGGCTTTAGCCGCGAGGTGCGCAGCGCATTGCAGCCTATCGCGGCTAAAGCCACTCCTACAGAGTCCAGCATCTATTTTCCCCGCACAGCGCCGTTGTCTAGCCGCGCCAGGCAACCTCCAGACAATCTGCAAAAAAATGTGCAAAACCCGCTTTAAAAAAAGCCTGCACTTTCTGCTTTAGGCTAGTATTTTCAAGGCTTCTGCGGCTTATCACAATCTGCAGAAAAATATGCAGAAGGCTACGATGATCAGCGACAAGAACTATTTACTCCCGGCGCTCCCCGGCGAGCTGCCAGCGGATATTCTGGAAAAAGCCTCGCTACTGCCAGCCAAGGCGGCGTTTCTCGATGGCCGTTTGGCAGCGGCCACCCGCGCCCGGCTGGCTGCGCTGCTGGAGGTGACCAATACTTATTACTCCAACCTGATCGAAGGGCAGTATTCGGCACCGGCCGATATGCAGCGAGCCCAGGCTGCCCCCAGACGCGAGCGCAAACAATTGGCCGATCTGGCCATGCAGCAGCTCGGCGTGCAAACCGGCTTTGAACGCCTTATGCGCCGCTGGGATGAGGATATTGCCTGGCAGACAATGTTTTCCCCCTGGCTTGTTCACCAGGCCCACAAAGCCCTGTTCAAATATGCCCCGACAGAACAGCTAAAGCTGCATAACAGCGAGCGTTATCTGGTACCGGGCAAATTACGCAGCGAGCCTGATGAGCAGGTCGAGGTAGGCAACCACCTGGCACCAGACGCCCAAGTGGTGAAACCCATGCTGGAGTTGCTGCAGCAGTTTATGGGCAGTTATAGCGACCCGCGCACCCGGTTGATTGCCGCCCTGGCTTACCACCATCGCCTGGCCTGGGTTCACCCCTTTATGGATGGCAATGGCCGGCTGGTACGGCTGATTACCCATCTGCAGCTGGTGTATCTGGATCTGCGACCCAGCCTATGGTCGCTATCGCGAGGGCTGGCGCGCCGGCAAACCGAGTATTACGCGGCGATGGCCAATGCCGACCGACCGCGCGAAGGCGATCTGGACGGTCGCGGCCAGCTCTCGCTCAAGCATTACCTGGGCTTTATCCGCTTTATGCTGGATGTGTGTCTCGACCAGGTCGACTATATGACCGAGGCAGTTGACCCGGCCAATATGCGCGTACGCATCGAGCGAATGTTCAAACACCATGAGCGCATCAGTGCCGCAAAAATCCGCCCCGGCTCGGCGGCGGCGGTGCATGCACTATTGAGCATGGGCACAATGCCGCGCGCGACCTTCAAGACCTTTCTCGGCCTGAGCGAGCGCCTGGCCATCGAAGAACTCAAGCGCCTGATCGAGTTGGGTATTGTGCTCAGCCCCACGCCGAAATCACGGGACGTAGAGCCCGGCCTGCCGGTGTGGTTTGCCCAGGAGATTTTCCCCGATCTGCATCGGCGGTTTATCTAAACTAGCCGCGATGCGGGTTGTGGATCTTGGTAAGCCTGAACTGATCAAAAGCCTGTTCTTTGGCTTCCAGAAATATCTGTACCGATCTGATAAAAAACCCAACGCACCGCAGTAAAAACCTGCCGCCAGCCGTGCTGTCATCCAAACTTTTGGGATATCGGTCGGGCTTTCCTCGATCAGGGGCGATGCTACCCCGCCCTAAGGCTCCGGCCGGTAGCCCAGACGCAAACCGCCCCAATGCCTGCCCTGCACCATGATCGGCACCGACAGATCGTGCATCAGCTCGCCGGTATCGCGCATGTAGGTCTGCAGCAGCAGCGCCTGCCTGTGGCTGCCGCAGCGGATGCCGGTGCGGTCGTTGAACAGGCGCTTGCCACGGCTGCGGGTAGCGTCGACTGCCGGATCGCCGCTGGGCGGGTGGTTGAATGCGGCGTTATGGGTCGGCACATAGCCTTCCGGGGTGGTGGAGATGGCGAACACCAGCCCTTCATGGCGCTTGAGCAGCGGCTCCTGCAGCGCCGGCAGCACCTGGTCGGCATACTGATCGAAGCGCGTGCGGTATTTCTGCGGCTGGGTGCCGGCAATCGGTTGGTAGCGACGGTCGAACAGGTCGTCGAGGCCGATGCGTCCGGCCTGCAGGTCCTGCTCGAACTGCGCGGCGATGGCGGCGGCGCCCTCGCGGGCCAGGTCATAGGCGCGCTGGTGGTAGTCATCCAGGCCCACCTCGGCGAGTT
This sequence comes from Ectopseudomonas composti, assembly GCA_946886245.1. Next base: position 13,424 of record CAMPIF010000035.1, read on the forward strand.
GCTCGCTGACCGTCTCGGCCTGGCCTACCAACTGTTCGGCTGCGTCTGCCAATTGCCGCGTCTGCCCTTCGCTGCCTTGCACGTCGTCCTGCAATTGCAGTGCAGCAGCCGAGAGGCTGGCCAGGCGCTGATGGTTGTCCGCCGTGCCGGCGCTGATCTGCGCCACCTGCTGCTCGACCTCCTCGGCCTGATCGGCGATGCCGTGCAGGCGGCTGCCGGCTGTCTCGATCTGCTGCGCGGCCTGTTCCAGCTCGACGCTCTGACGCTGGATATGAGCGACCACCGCCGCGCTCTGCTGGCGGATGTCGGCGACCATCTGGCTGACTTCCTCGGTGGCGCTGGCGGTGCGCGCAGCCAGGTTGCGCACCTCGTCGGCGACCACGGCAAAACCACGCCCCATCTCACCGGCGCGGGCGGCCTCGATGGCCGCGTTGAGCGCCAGCAGATTGGTCTGGCTGGCGATGGACTGGATCACCTGGGTGACCTGCTCGATCTGCTCGGTACGGCTACCGAGACCATCGATCAGCTCACGGCTGGCCAGGGTCTGCGCACTGAGTTGCTGCATGCGCGCGATGGCCTGGTTGAGCTCGGCCTGACCGTTGGCGCTGGCATCGCGCACATGCCGGGCCGCAGCCAGGGTCTGCTCGGCGCGGGCGGCGCTGTCCTGCTCGGTGTGGGTGATGGCCTCGGCGGCCTGGCTGACCTGCTGCACCGCCGTCAGTTGCGATTGCAGGCGGCCGGCCAGGTGCTTGACCGCATGGGCCACCTTGGCTGCGGACAATGCGTTGTGGCAGGTGTGCCGTGACAGCCCGCGGCTGAGCTCTACGAAGCCGGTGCTGGCGACCTGCTGCGCGGCGGACGAAGCGTCGTCGCGACGCTGCCATGGTCCCAGCCAGGGCCACAGCGCCAGCAGCAGGAAAGACAACAGGCCTACATAGGACGGTAGCTGCACCTGCTGGTAGACCAGCATCAATGCAGCCAGCCCCAGGGCATGGAGGAGACAGGCAACGGGTGAACGGACAAAGGCAGCTTGCATGACCGACCTCAGAGTTCTTGTTCTGGTGCGCGGCGAAGCGCTGTAGGCGGACGGGGTCACGGCGGGTCTCTCCTTGAATATCCCACGTAACCTGGGCAGCAGGTTACGTGTACGACAGGCCCGACGAAAAATATGTGTATGCAGACCGGGCACGATGACCGGGATTCGAGCAGCTTGGAAGCACCAGCACCATAAAACTTTGGTAGCAACCTGCCATGAATTTAGGCAGTGCCCCGGCAGGCTCAACAAGGCTTCCCCCGCACCGGGGCGCAGCGCCTACACACTCGCTGTATCGACACTTAACTCAGTGGCATTAGCAGGCTGTTGAAAAACCACCTCGGCTTTGGCCTCCCGCCCCCATGCAGTCGTAACCCAGGTTTTTCAGAGGCCTGCTACCCCACCATGCGATGACGCTTGACGAAACGCCGGTCCAGCCAGTCCTTGCAGTGCCCGTACAGCTGCCCGCCCGCACTCCAGTCGTGCCAACCGAGCAATGCCCCGCCATCACCGGTGGCAAGCAGGGCCAGGCTCTGCCATTGCGGCCGATACTGGCGCAGCGGGCGACCCTGTAGCGCGGCCTGCAGATTGGTGCTGAGTACCGGCGCCTGACGCACTGCGAAACGCCCGCTGCGGCGCATGCCGTCGAGGCTGGCGCTGTCGCCGACGGCGAAGATCTGCGCGTGGGACTCGCATTGCAGGGTCGGGCGAATGGCGATGAATCCGGCAGCGTCGCTGGCCAGTTGGCTCGCCGTCAGCCATGGCCAGGGACGCGCACCGCTGGCCAGCAGCAGGCGCCGCCCGCGCCATACCGGCTCGTCACCGCTGAGCAGCCAGTCATCCTCGATACGGCCGATCGGGCAATGCTCACGCACCTGCACGCCGCGCTGACGCAGATGACCCAGTGCGCGCAGCCGCAACCCCGGCCCCAACCCGTCGAGCAAGGCTCCGCCGCAGAACAGCGCCAGCGCCGGCACCTTGTCGGCCAGCGCCAGGGCCAGCTCCACACCTCCGGCCCCGCCACCGAGAATCGCCATGCGCCGAGGCTCGGCCTGCCATTGCTGCCAGCCTTCGAGCATCCGCTCGATGGGCCTGGCGGCCAACACCTGCATGGCATCGCCCTGCTGCGGTGGAATGGCCATGCCGGCGCCGACGTTGAGCGACAACCACTCGCTCTGCAGACTACGGCCATCCACAAGTTGCAGGATGCGCGCATCGGCATCGAGCGAAGCGATCTCGCCCTCGATCAGCTCGACCTTGGCCGCCCGGCACAGCGGCTGCAGCTCCACGCGGCAGTCAGCCGGGCTGAAACGGCCGCTGATCAGCCCCGGCAACATGCCGGCGTACCAGGCTTCCGGGCCAGGGCTGAGCAAGCCGATACGGCCTGGCGGACGCTCCACCAGCGCCCAGCGGCGCAACACACCAAGATGGGCGTGGCCGGCCCCGGCCAGAATCAGATCGTACTGGGTCATGCGTTGTTGCATCCGTCGCGGTACTGGCTCGGCGTCTGGCCGGTCCAGCGTTTGAAGGCTCGGCCAAAGCTGCTGCTGTCACTGAAGCCGAGCAGATAGGCAATTTCACTGATCGAACAGCGCGGATCGCGCATGTGCCGCAACGCCAGGGCGTGGCGCGTCTCGCCGAGCAGCACCTCGTAGCGGGTGCCCTCCTCGGCCAGATGGCGCTGCAGGCTACGCAGGCTCAGGTGCAGCGCCTGGGCGATACGCTCGGCGCAGGGCTCGCCATCGGGCAACTGCGCTTCCAGACAACGACGCACCCGCTCGCTGCAACTGACCGCCTGCAGTTGCTCCAGGCTGCGTCTGAGCACTGTCTCGTTGTGCTCGGCCAGTTCCGGGTTGCCGTCGTCCAGCCGTTGCTCGAACGCGGCGCGGGGAAAGCG
>CAMPIF010000036.1 GCA_946886245.1 Ectopseudomonas composti
TCGCCAATGCTGTGCGCCTCGTCGGCACGCTTGACGTGCAGGGCATGACGGTCCGCGACGGAGTAGATCGCTACCGAGCGGATGCCCATCTCGGCGCAGGCCCGCACGATGCGGACGGCAATCTCACCACGGTTGGCGATCAGTATTTTTCTTATCACGATCCAATCCTCAGCGCAGAGCTGCAAGGGCCGCCGCAACAGTTGGTTGCAAACGTGGTGAAACCCTATCCGGCTATACGAATTAACAAAAATGAATAATTATTTGATCGTGCATAAGTAATTACTTATGCATTGATCGAACGAGGACGAAACCGTGCGTAAAACCCTGCTGCGCATGACCTTGCGCCAGCTCCAGGTGTTCCGTGCCGTGTGCGAACACGGCTCCTACAGCCGCGCCGCCGAGGAAATGTCACTGACCCAGCCCGCCGTCAGCCTGCAGATTCGCCAGCTGGAGGAGCTGGTGGGCCAGCCGTTGTTCGAATACGTCGGCAAGAAGCTCTACCTGACCGAAGCCGCCGAGGCACTCAAACGCGCCAGCAGCGATATCTTCGGCCGCCTGGAAAGCCTGGACATGCAGCTGTCCGACCTGCAGGGCTCGCTGCAGGGTCAGCTCAACCTGTGCGTGGAATCCAGCGCGAAATACTTCATTCCCCACCTTTTCGCCGAATTTCGCCGTCAATACCCGGAAGTCAGCCTGAATCTCACGGTGGTCAATCACGCGCTGGTGGTGCGTCGCCTGACCCAGAGCCGCGACGACCTGATGATCATGAGCCAGGTGCCGCAGGACCTGGCGCTGGACTTCATGCCCTTCCTCGAGAATCCGATCATTGCCGTGGCGCCACCGGATCACCCCCTGTGCGAGGCGGACAGCCTGCAGTTGCACGACCTCACGCCCTACCCGCTGCTGATTCGCGAAAGCGGCTCGGGTACCCGCCGCGCCTGCGAGGAGTACTGCCACCAGAAACGCGCGCACTTCCCGAATACCCTGGAAATCGGTTCGCTGGAATCGCAGCGCGAGGCGGTGCTGGCCGGACTCGGCATCGCCCTGCTACCGCGCCATGCCGTGCGCCTGGAATTGCAGCATGGCCTGCTGCGTGAACTGCCGGTGGCCGAGCTGCCACTGCAGCGCAGCTGGTGCGTGGTGAATATCCGTGGCCGGCGCCTGTCGCCGGTGGCGCAGGCCTTCGTCGATTTCATCCGCACCGAACGCGCGCAAATCGTCAAACTGGCCGAACGCTTCCAGCCCAGCCACGCAGGATCGGGCAAGAATCTCGCAGGATCGGCCTAACCCTTCTTAACTGGCATACGGGACATTGGCAGCCTGGGATCGCTCCACCAAAACCTGCCTGGGAGAAATCAATGCTGTCGGGAATCAGCGCCCTGCTCGGCGCTCTTCGCGTGCTCGAGCGCGACAACGGCCAGGCCGTGCTCGCCACCGTGGTCAAGGTCGAAGGCTCGGCCTATCGCCGCCCCGGCGCGCGCATGCTGATCCCGCTCTACGGCGGCACCGTGGGCACCATCAGCGGCGGCTGCCTGGAGTCCGAAGTGGCGAAGAAGGCCTGGTGGCTGACCGATGGCGGCGAAGCCGTGATCCGTCGCTACAGCACCGCCACCCAGGACGACGATGACGATCAGGACGCCGCACTGACCTTCGGCCTCGGCTGCAATGGCACCGTGCACGTGCTGCTCGAGCGCCACAGCGCGGACAAGCCGCTGGCGGTGCTCGAACTACTGCGCCAGGTGCGTGAGAGCGGCCAGGCGGGGGCGGTCGCCACGGTGATCTGCAGTTATCGCAACGCCCGCGTGCGTGTGGGTGAGCGCCTGTTGCTGCATCCATCGCTCAGCGACAATGGCCGCCTGCTCGATCCCGCGCTCGACGCCGAGGTGCGCGCCGACCTGCAGCGAACGCTGGCCACGGGCCGATCGTCACTGCGCAACTACCGCGATGAGCGTGGCGAGATCGAGGTGTTCTGCGAGTACCTGGCGCCGCAACGGCGCCTGGTGATCTTCGGCGCGGGCCATGACGCACAGCCGCTGACGCATATGGCCAAGCTGCTGGACTGGCACGTCACCGTGGTCGATGGCCGCGCCCATTTCGCCCGCGCCGAGCGCTTTCCCGACGCCGATGCCGTACGGCAGGTCGATGCCCGGCCGCCCTACGATCTGCACAGGCTCACCGACGGCGCCATGGTGGCGATCATGAGCCACAGCTACAGCCAGGATCGCCATTGGCTGGGCAGCGTGCTCCAGGGCGCACCGGCTTACATCGGCCAATTGGGGCCGCGCGACCGTACCGAACGCCTGCTGGACGAGATTCGCCAGCACAGCACGCACCTGCCGGCGCTGGAACGTCTGCACTATCCCATCGGCCTGGATATCGGCGGCGATACGCCGGAAAGCGTGGCCATGGCGATTCTCGCCGAGATGACCGCCGCGCTGAACGAGCGTACCGGGGGCATGCTCAAGCATCGCCAGGCGGCGATCCATACGCCAACGGCGCAGGGTTGCAGCGAGATCGAACCAGCTACCAGACGGACGGCCTCCTGATCAAAGCCCCGGATTGCATCCGGGCTACAGATTTGTAGGGTGGGCCGGGCGGCGATCCGTTTTAGCCCCCGCTGACCACGATTGGTGGGCTAAAGCCCACCCTACGGCCTGCAATCCCTCCAACTCAATTACATCCACTCCACCGCCGAACTCTGACTGGTAGGGTGGGCTTCAGCCCACCACGAGCTGAGTCTGATCCACCTGCAGGAGCGAACGGCAGCGCCCCGCCTGATTCGCGCTACCACCGCAGCTCGGATGCAATCCGGGAAAACCAGCCCCATAAACGCAAACGCCCAGGATCACCCCGGGCGTTCGTGTTTCCGGTATCAGACCTCAGGCCTTGATCTGCGCCGGGAACGGCAACTTGCGCAGACGCACGCCAGTGGCCGCGAACAGGGCGTTGGCCAGCGCGGGCGCCAGCGGCGGCACACCCGGCTCACCGACACCGGTCGGATTCGCCGCCGACGGCACGATATGCACCTCGACCCTGGGCATTTCGTTCAGGCGCAACACCTGGAAGTCGTGGAAGTTCGACTGCTCGACCCGCCCTTCCTTCAAGGTGATCGCGCTGTGCCGGGCGGCCGCCAGGGCGAAGCCGATACCGCCCTCCATCTGCGCCTTGATCACGTCCGGGTTGATGGCGATGCCGCAGTCCACCGCGCACACCACGCGATCCAGACGGTAGCTGCCATCGGCCTTCACCGTGACTTCGGCCACCTGCGCCACGAACGAACCAAACGACTCGTGCACGGCAATGCCACGCCCGCGCTTCTCGCCCTCGGCACCCGCCGCCAGCGGCTTGTCCCAACCGGCTTGCCTGGCGGCCAGCTCCAGCGCACCGCGATGACGCGGATGACTGTCCAGCAACGCATGGCGGAAGGCGTAAGGGTCCTGGCCGGCGGCAACGGCGGCTTCGTCGATCATGGTTTCGGCGACGTAACCGGTGTGGGTATGGCCGACCGAGCGCCACCAGAGCACCGGCACCTTGATATTGGTCGGTGTGCTCAGTTCCACCTGCAGGTTGGGCACCGCGTAGGACAGGTTGGAGATCCCCTCCACCGAGGTGTGGTCGATGCCGTCCTTGACCAGGAACGGCTCCATCGAGGTGCCGGCGATGATCGACTGGCCGACGATACGGTTATGCCAGGCCTGCAGCTTGCCGGCTTCATCCAGGCCGATGCGCACGCGGTGCAGGTACAACGGCCGGAAGGAACCGCCACGGGTATCGTCCTCGCGCGTCCAGACCATTTTCACCGGTGCATCCACGCCCTTGTCGCGCGCGGCCTTGGTGATTGCCACCGCTTCCAGCAGGTAATCCGACACCGAGCTGGCGCGACGACCGAAGCTGCCGCCGGCATACAGTTGGGTCAGCGAAACCTGCTCGGGCGTCAGGCCCAGATAGCTGCTGATGATGGCCTGGTCGACGGTCTGGAACTGCTCGCCGTTCCAGATTTCGCAGCGGTCGCTGGAGAGCTTCACCAGGCAGTTCATCGGCTCCATCGCCGCGTGGGCCAGATAAGGAAACTCGTACTCGGCCTCGACGGTTTTCGCCGCCTGGGCCAACGCTGCATCGGCGTCACCCCTGCTCGCTGCCGGCAGGCCTGGCTTGCTGGCGCTGTCGCGGTACTGCGCGAAAATCTCCTCGCTACCCAGGGTGAAGGCCTGGCTCTCGTCCCACTCGATCACCAGCGCATCACGACCCTGGCGCGCCGCCCAGGTGTTCTTCGCCAACACGGCGACACCGGAGCGACCGTGAGGCAGATCGCGAAACTCCACCACCTCGACCACATCGCGCACGGCCTTGGCCTTGCTGCTATCGACCGAGCGCGGTACGCCGCCGAAACGCGGCGGGTAGGCGACCATGGCCACCAGCATGCCGGGCAGTTTGAAGTCCTGGGTGAAGATGGCGCTGCCATCGGTCTTGCCCGGACTGTCCTTGCGGCGCAGCTCGCGCTTGCCGATCAGCTTGAAGTCCTTGGGGTCCTTGAGTTGCACCTGCTCCGGCACCGGCAGTGACGCCGCTGCCTCGACCAGCTCAGCGAAACCGGCGCTGCGGCCCGAGCCGGCGTGACTGATCACGCCCTGGCTGACGCTGATTTCACTGGCCGGCACGCCCCAGCGCTGCGCGGCCGCAGCCACAAGCATGGCCTTGGCGGTGGCGCCGGCATTGCGCATCTGCTCCCAGGAGTTGGCCATGGCGGTACTGCCGCCGGTGCCCTGCATCGGGCCGAAAGCGAGGTTGTTGTAGCGCTTCACATCGGCCGGCGCGCCTTCGACACGTACCTTGTCCCAGTCGGCATCCAGCTCTTCGGCGAGCAAGGTGGCCAGGCCGGTGTAGCTGCCCTGGCCCATTTCCAGGTGTTTGGCCAGCACGGTCACCGTGCCGTCGAGGTCGATACGGACGAAGGCGTTCGGCTCCAGCGAGCCGCCGGCCGCCAGCGCGTCCATACCGCGGATCAGCGGCGCGAAGAAGATGCCCAGCGCCAGGCCACCAGCACCCTTGAGCAGGGTGCGACGGCTGACATTGAGGATGCCGCGAGTGGCGCTATCGGGGGTTTCGATCTTGCCCATGTCTATGCGCCTCCTCAGGCCAGTTTGCCGGCAGCTTCATGAATGGCGGCACGAATCCGCACATAGGTGGCGCAGCGACAGATGTTGCTGCTCATGGCCGCATCGATATCGGCATCGCTCGGCGCCTTGTTGCTGCTCAGCAGCGCTGTCGCTGCCATGATCTGCCCGGACTGACAGTAGCCGCACTGCACCACGTCCAGTTGCCGCCAGGCTTCCTGCACCACCTTGCCCACGGCGTCTTCGCCGACCGCTTCGATGGTGCTGATGCGCTTGCCAACCACCGCCGATACCGGGGTGACGCAGGAGCGGGTCGGCTGGCCTTCGACGTTCACCGTGCAGGCGCCGCACAGGGCCATGCCGCAGCCGTACTTGGTGCCAGTGAGATTGGCGACGTCGCGCAATGCCCAGAGCAGCGGCATGTCAGCGGCCACGTCCAGCTCGTGGTCCTGGCCATTGAGATTCAGGGTAATCATGGTCTGCCCACCTTGTTCTGATGGTGTCTGATGGTTCCGGCATGGCGTGCCGGTGGTCTCGGTCAACCCCGCACACAGGGGGCCAGATCACCACTGTAGTGGGCGCAAAACCTGCTGTCGCCGCCGACCACAGAGATCGGCAGAACCGGGCAATAAGTTCGTAGAATCGGGCAAGCTCACTGCCCTGCCCGCAGGCAGGGCAACAAGAAACTCAGGCGGCGCGGCGCGAATCAGCTTCGGCGTGCTGGACGTAGCTGGCGGAGACCAGCTCGGGGAAGTCGGCAAGCTCGCGTTGCAGCTGGCACTGCTCGGCGTAGTGTTCGATGGCCCGGCGATAGGCCATGCGGCGCTGGTCTTGCAGTTTGCGCCGGGTCTTGGCGTCAGGTTGGTCGTGCAGTTGCGCGTCATCGAAGATACGAGGCATCTCGGTTCTCCCGGAACGAGGACTGGAGGCCTCAGCTTGTTCCGCGAAGATGACGCTTTGACGGCGTAAGGATGAACAGGCGGTGAACCCGTTCTCTCAATCCTCGGTGTTGCGCAGCGACTTCGGCGACAGGCGCAAGCTGCGCAGGCTGCGCTTGACGCTCTTGAGGTGGTTGACCAGGCTCGGCCCGCGCGCCATGGCCACGCCCATGGCCAGCACGTCGATCACCACCAGGTGGGCGATGCGCGAAGTCAGCGGAGTGTAGATCTCGGTATCTTCCTGCACGTCGATCGCCAGGTTGACCGTCGACAGCTCTGCCAGCGGCGTCTGGCTCGGGCACAGGGTGATCAGGCTGGCGCCAGACTCACGCACCAGGTTGGCGGTGATCAGCAGATCCTTGGAACGGCCGGACTGGGAAATGCACACCGCCACGTCGCCCGGCTGCAGGGTCACCGCACTCATCGCCTGCATGTGCGGGTCGGAATACGCGGCTGCGTTGAGCAGCAGGCGGAAGAATTTGTGCTGGGCATCGGCCGCCACCGCGCCGGACGCACCGAAACCATAGAACTCCACACGCTGAGCCTTCGAGCAGGCGGCGATGGCGCGCTGCAGCGCCTCGGGATCAAGCTTCTCGCGCACTTCCATCAGCGTATGCAGGGTGGTGTCGAAGATCTTCAGACTGAAGTCGGCGACCGAGTCATCCTCGTGAATCGCGAACTGGCCGAAGCTGGCCCCGGCGGCCAGGCTCTGCGCCAGCTTCAGCTTGAGGTCCTGGAAGCCGCTACAACCGATGGCACGGCAGAAGCGCACGATGGTCGGCTCGCTGATGCCGACGCTGTGCGCCAGCTCGGCCATGGAGCTGTGCATCACCGATGCAGGGTCGAGCAAGACGTGATCGGCCACCTTGAGTTCGGACTTGCGCAGCAGGTGGCGCGACTGGGCGATGTGTTGCAACAGATTCACGGAGATAGGCTCTATGCAGAAAAGGGTCTACCGCGGCACTCGGCGAGTCATGGCTCGGTTATGATCGGCGGTCGGCGGTTGTAGTGACCTTGTAGTTATACTACATAGCTCGCGCCCGCGCACAGCCAAGCGGCTGCCAATTCGCGGAACGGGCTTTCAGGCACGAGGGCGCATCCGATCTTTTCACTGCCTCTTTGCTGCAAACGCAGGTAGCGTGCAACGGCCTGCCCAAACGAGTCGGAGTCTTCCCTTGAGCATCCCCTGCGACATGCTGGTCTTCGGTGGTACGGGCGACCTGGCCCTGCACAAGCTGCTGCCAGCGCTCTATCACCTGCACCGCGAAGGACGCCTGCACGCCGACGTGCGCATCCTCGCCCTGGCCCGCAGCAGTCATAGCCGCGAAGCCTACCAGGCCCTGGCCGAACGTCACTGCCGCGCCCAGGTGGCGCGCGCCGATTTTACCAACGAGACCTGGGCCAGCTTCGCCGCGCGCCTCGACTACTTCGCCATGGACGCTGCGCAGAGCGCCGACTTCGGCCGCCTGGCCAAACGCCTGGGGCGTGATGACGAGCGCGTGCGGGTCTACTACCTGGCCACCGCGCCAAGCCTGTTCGAGGACATCGCTGCGCACCTGGCCAACGCCGGCCTGGCAGGCCCGGCGGCGCGCATCGTGCTGGAAAAGCCCATTGGCCACTCGCTGGAATCGGCCCGTGCGATCAACACCGCCATCGGCGCCGTGTTCGACGAAGCGCGGGTGTTTCGCATCGATCACTACCTGGGCAAGGAAACCGTGCAGAACCTGATGGCGCTGCGCTTCGCCAACGCCCTGTTCGAGCCGGTATGGCGCGCCGGACATATCGATCACGTACAGATCAGCGTGTGCGAAACCCTTGGCGTGGAAAATCGCGGCAGCTACTACGACCAAGCCGGCGCCATGCGCGACATGATCCAGAATCACCTGCTGCAACTGCTCTGCCTGGTGGCCATGGAAGCGCCGGTGCGCTTCGACGCCGAAGCCGTGCGCAACGAAAAGGTGAAGATCCTCGAAGCGCTGAAACCCATCTCCGGGCTCGACGTGCAGGACAAAACCGTGCGCGGCCAGTACACCGCCGGCAAGATCGGCGGCCATGACGTGCCCGCCTACTACTTCGAGAAGAACGTCGACAATGACAGCGACACCGAAACCTTCGTCGCCGTGCAGGTGGAAATCGACAACTGGCGCTGGGCTGGCGTGCCCTTCTACCTGCGCACCGGCAAACGCCTGGCGAAGAAGGCCTCGGAGATTCTCATCCAGTTCAAACCGGTGCCGCACCGCCTGTTCCACGAAGGCGAAGCCAACCAGTTGCTGATCCGCCTGCAGCCGGAAGAGCGCATCAGCCTGCAACTGATGGCCAAGAATCCCGGCAAGGGCATGCACCTCAAACCGGTGGAGCTGGATCTCAACCTGGCCAACGCCTTTAACCAGCAACGCCGCTGGGACGCCTACGAGCGCCTGCTGCTCGATGTGATCGACGGTGATTCGACGCTGTTCATGCGCCGCGATGAAGTGGAGGCGGCCTGGCAGTGGGTCGATCCGATCCTGCAGGGCTGGCATCAGCACTACCAGAGCCCGCGCCCCTACCCGGCCGGCAGCGACGGCCCGGAGCAGCTGCAACACCTGCTGGAGCGCCACGGCCGGCACTGGGCCTGAAAGGCGCAGCCGAATGCAATCCGGGGGACTTTCTCAGCACCGCCGCGGATTTCATCCGGGCGACTGGCTTGCGGCTTGTCGCCTGAGGCTGCCTTGGTGCAGCAACACCATCGTCAGCACCAGTACGCCTAGCGCTCCGGCGCCGAGGAACAACCCTTCATACCCCAGCGCCTTGGCCAGCACCCCGCTGCTGGCCCCGACGAAGCCGGACAGCAGCAACTGCGCCGACGCCTGTAGGGTGAAGTCGGCGCCTTCGTGTTCGGGGCGGCACATGCGCATCATCGCGGCGAACAGGGCGACGGTGGACATGCCGTCGGCCACCTGCTCGAACAGGGTCACGGTGTAGACCAGCCCGGTATTGCCGCCCTGCCCCACCAGCAAGGCCAGGGCGGCAATGCCGATGGCCTGCAGGGCGCCGAACAGGATCAACGCACGCAGCACGCCGATACGGGCGTAGAGCAAGCCACCGAGCAAGGCGCCAGCGATGCCGGCCAGGCTGCTGATCAGCGTCAGTTGGCCGAGCTCCCCGGTGCTCCAGCCCTGATCCACCAGCATCGGTTTGATCATCGGCGAGCCGAGCGAGTCGCCGAGCTTGAAGGTCAGCACCACCGCCAGCCACAGCAGCATGCCGGGCTGCGCCAGCAGGCCGCGATAGTGGTTCAGCAGCAGGCGCGGGCCCAGGGCGGTCTCCGCCAGGCCGGGCTGGAAGGGCAGCACACGACGCTCGGGGAACAGCCAGACCGGCACGGTCATCAGCAGGATCAGGCCGGCCAGCAGACCGAGCGCGAGGTTCCAGCCCAGCGGGTCGATCACCAGCAACAGGCCGCTGCCGCTGACGATCATGCCGACCTTGTAGCCACCGACCTGCAGGCTGTTGCCCAGGCCGCGCCAGCGCTCGGGTAGCAAGCGCACGGTGAGGCCATCAGTGGCGATGTCCTGGGTCGAGGCCAACAGGTTGATCACAAGCAGCAAGCCGAGCAGCAGCCACAGGCCCGAGCCGAACAGGGTCTGCGGGGCGAGCAGCGCCAGTGCCGCGACACAGGCGATGACGCCGCTTTGCAGCGGCAGTATCCAGCCACGGTGGTGTCCCAGCCGGGGTGATGCCAGGCGATCGACCCAGGGTGCCCAGCACACCTTGAGCAACCAGGGCAGAGCCAGCAGCTTGAGCAGGCCGATCAGCGCCAGGTCGACGCCATGCTGGCGCAGCAACACCGGCAGCGAGTGGGCGATCAGCCCGGAAGGAAGACCCTGCGCGCAGTAAAGCGAGGCCAGCAGCACCAGCGTGGCGTTGGACGGGCGAGGTGCGGTTGGCGACATGGCGAGCGCTCGCGGCAAAAGCGCAAGCCTAGTGCTTGGCGCCGGTCAGCGGCAACGTGAGGATGGTTACAGTTCGTAGGGTGCACCCTACAAGCTACCCAGGCACTCGCTCAGGCCGCCGGCCAGGTTTTCCAGCAATTGCTCGTAACCGCTGGCATTGACCGGCAAGGTACCGCCCAGCGCATCCAGTTCCGCCAGCTTGACCGGCAAGCCGGCGCTGAGTGTTTCGGCCAGGCGCGGACGCAGCGGCGGTTCGCTGAACACGCAGCTCGGGCCAGCCTCCTGCAGCGTCTTGCGCATGGCGGCGACATGGCGCGCGCCGGGCTGTACTTCGGTCAACACGCTGAATACGCCGGCGTGCTCGAGGCCGTAGGCAGCCTCGAAATAATCGAAGGCCTCGTGGAAGACGAAGTACGGCTTGCCCTGCAAGGCGGCCAATTGCGCACGGATACGGCCATCGAGCGCATCCAGGCGCGCTTCGAAGGCTTGCAGGTTGGCGGCGTAACGCGCGGCGTTGGCGGCATCCAGCTGAGCCAGGTCGGCCGCCATGCGCGCGGCGATCACCCGGGCGTTGTCAGCGGCCAGCCACAGGTGCGCATCCAGGCTGCCCGGGCGATGATCATGGTCATGGCCCAGGTCATCACCGGCATGTTCGTGCGCGTGATCATCGTGGTCATTTTCATGCTCTTCACCGAAGTGACGCAGGGTCATGCCGGGCAGATCCTGCACCGCCACCTGCGGCTTGTCGCGGCTGCCCAGCACGCGCGGCAGAAAACTCTCCATGTCCGGGCCGATCCAGTACAGCAGGTCGGCATCACGCACTCGCCGTACGTCGGATGGGCGCAGTGCATAGTGATGCGGTGATGCACCAGATGGCAGCAGCACCTCGGGTTCGCCGAGGCCGTCCTGCACCGCCGCCGCGATCAGCTGCAGCGGTTTGATACTGGTCAGGACACGCACCTCGGCCTGGGCATTGGCGACGAAAAACAGGGTAAAGAGACAGAAAAGACGCAACACGGGGCATACTCGGATGGAATTGAAGGGCACCTCTGGAAACGTAGGCGAGGCAGTCAGCGCAAGGCAAAAACAGGCGAAACGACCAACGGGAGTAACAGCCGAAGGCTGGCCCGTAGGGCGAACGCAGTGAGTCAAAAGCGCAGTTTACAAGCTGTAAATGAGCATTTTGAGCCTGTTTTTAACGCAGCGATGGCAACGCAGGTAGTTTTTAGAGGCGCCCTGAACGGGTAACATAATAACGTCTCTTATCAGCGCCGTCCTTGCCCATGACCGACACACCTCTGGCTGCACGCCCTCACGACCACTCCCGCTGCGTCAGCCATGCACTGGCCGAGGCCGAAGCCATCTGCGCCCGCCAGGGCCTGCGCCTGACCGCCCTGCGCAAGCGCGTGCTGGAACTGGTCTGGGCCAGCCACAAGCCGCTCGGCGCCTACGACATTCTCGGCGTACTGAGTGACGAAGACGGCCGCCGCGCCGCGCCGCCCACCGTCTACCGCGCACTGGATTTCCTGCTGGAGAACGGCCTGGTGCACCGTATCGCCTCACTCAACGCCTTCGTCGGCTGCAGCCATCCCGAGCATGCGCATCAGGGCCAGTTCCTGATCTGCCGCGCGTGCCATGCGGCGACCGAACTGGAGCAGCAGGCGATCAGCCAGGCCATCGTCGACGGCGCGGCCGGCGTCGGTTTCGTCGTCGAAAGCCAGACCGTGGAAGTGGTCGGCCTCTGCGCAGGCTGCAAGGGCGCGGCATGAGCGACGCGCTGATACAGCTCGACGGGGTCGCTGTCAGCTTCAACGGCCAGTCCGTGCTGGATGACGTGCAACTGAGCGTGCAGCCCGGCGAAATCGTCACCCTGATCGGCCCCAACGGTGCCGGCAAGACCACCCTGGTGCGCGTGGTACTCGGCCTGCTGCAGCCTGAACGCGGCAACGTGCGCCGGGCGCCACGCCTGCGCATCGGCTACATGCCGCAAAAACTCCACGTCGACGCCACCCTGCCGCTGTCCGTGCTGCGCTTCCTGCGCCTGGTGCCGGGGGTGGATCGCCAGCGCGCGCTGGCGGCACTGGCCGAGGTGGGCGCCGAGCAGGTGATCGACAGCCCGCTGCAGAGCATTTCCGGTGGCGAGATGCAGCGCGTGCTGCTGGCTCGTGCCCTGCTGCGCGAGCCGCAACTGCTGGTGCTCGACGAGCCGGTGCAGGGCGTCGACGTGGCCGGCCAGGCCGAGCTGTACCGACTGATCTCGCGGCTGCGCGAGCGCCACGGCTGCGGCGTGCTGATGGTCTCGCACGACCTGCATCTGGTGATGAGCGCCACCGATCAGGTGGTCTGCCTCAACCGCCACGTGTGCTGCTCGGGGCACCCGGAGCAGGTCAGTGGCGACCCGGCCTTCATCGAACTGTTCGGCCAGGACGCCAAGAGTCTGGCCGTCTACCACCACCACCATGACCACGCTCACGACCTGCATGGCGGCGTGGTTCAGCCAGGCCTGACCATCCACGGCCCGGCTCACGTTCACGGCCCTGGTTGCAAACACTGATGCCCGATTTCCTTCTCAGCGCTCTGCTCGCCGGCCTGACCCTGGCCCTGGTGGCCGGCCCGCTCGGCTCCTTCGTGGTGTGGCGGCGCATGGCCTATTTTGGCGACACCCTGTCCCACGCCGCCCTGCTCGGCGTGGCATTGGGGCTGATGCTCGACGTCAGCCCGACCCTGACGGTAACGGTCGGCTGCGTATTGCTCGCCGTGCTGCTGGTCACCCTGCAACAGCGCCAGCCGCTGGCCTCCGACACCCTGCTCGGCATCCTCGCCCACAGCACCCTGTCGCTGGGCCTGGTGGCGCTGAGCTTCATGCATGACGTGCGCATCGACCTGATGAGCTACCTGTTCGGCGACCTGCTTGCCGTCAGCCCCACCGACCTGGCCTGGATCATCGGCGGCAGCGCGCTGGTGCTGGCGCTGCTGGCCTGGCTATGGCGGCCGCTGCTGGCGATCACCGTGCATGAGGAACTGGCCCGGGTCGAAGGCCTGCCGGTGGCAGCGATTCGCCTGGCGCTGATGCTGCTGATCGCCGTGGTGATTGCCGTGGCGATGAAGATCGTCGGCGTACTGCTGATCACCTCGCTGCTGATCATCCCCGCCGCCGCCGCCCAGCGTCATGCGCGCACGCCGGAGCAGATGGCCGTGGGCGCCAGCCTGCTCGGGCTGCTGGCGGTGTGCTGTGGCCTGGCGCTGTCCTGGTATCAGGACACGCCGGCCGGGCCCTCTATTGTGGTCAGCGCCGCCGCGTTGTTCCTGGCCAGCTTTGCGCTGCCCAAGCGCAACAGCTGATGGCGTGCTCTGCGTAGCCCGGATGCAATCCGGGAATGCTCCAGCACGTTTTCCCCGGATTGCATCCGGGCTACGGCGCGACCGATCGAGATGAAATCAGCGGTACGAACCTGTATGATTGCGCGTTTTTTGCACAATTCGAGACGCGTAGTTATGAAGTCGTTCGCTTTTCGTGGTCTTCCGCTTTTTCTGGTTCTACTTCTGGCCGGTTGCCAGAGCAACCAGCAGCACAGCCTCCCGCCGGTCGACGATCTGGTCGTCGCCTTCCGTCAGCTCGACCTGAGCCTGGCCGAAGAACGTCTCGACGACGCGCGCAGCCAGCTCAGCACGCTACAGCAACGCGCCAGCGGCGACACGCGCCTGGAGCAGTATCAGCGCCAGTTGGCCGAGGCCTACATGGAGCAGGGCCGCGAAGCGCTGCAACAGGGTGATCTGGACCGTGCCGCGCAGGCGCTGGGCCAGGCCCGCAGCCTGATGCCACAGGCGCCAGCCCTGAGTCACGACCTCAACCTGGCCATCGACAGCGCCCGCACGGCGCGCCAGGCGGCTGCCGAGCAACAGGCGCGCGATGCCGCCGCCAAGCTCGATGCCGAGCGCCAGGAACAACTGCGCCAGCAGCGCCTGGCCAGCGAGCGCCAGGCCGTGGCAGCCGTCGCCGTCATACCTGCGAGCCAGCCGACGCCCGTGGTCGAGCGCCAGCCGACAGCACGCCTGATCGATCCGAGCGCCGCCACCAGCACCGTAGCCATGCCTATGCTGGACAATCAGGACAACGAAACCCTGCGCCGCCTGCTCGACAGTGTGGCCGCCGATGTCGTGACCTTTCGCTGCGCGGTGCGCATCGAAGTACGCGAAGCCAAGGATTACCCCTGGGTCGCCGCACTGCTCTCGGCGCGCGTCAAGAAACTCGACCCGAGCTTCCGTCCGCAGCTGAGCCAGAAGATCGTCCCGCAGCAGATACCGCGCCTGCTGTTGAGCCCAAAGCGCAACTGATGTCGATCGCTGATCGGTAATGCCATTTTGTAATAACCATAGGCCAACAAAGATTTTCTCGGCCTAAACACCGCCGGGTAGACTAGCGCCCTTTTGCGCCTACCCGGCGCCAACGGCCGCTTCGGCAATCTCGGAGCCCGGCCCTGAACATACCCAAAAGGTCGTTCGCGTGATCCAGTTTCAATCCGTCCACAAAGCCTACCGCGTCGCCGGTCGCGAGATTCCGGCACTGCAGCCCACCACGCTGCAGGTCGGCAGCGGCCAGGTGTTCGGCATCATCGGCCACTCCGGCGCCGGCAAGAGCACCCTGCTGCGCCTGATCAACCGCCTGGAAGAACCCACCGGCGGGCGCATCGAGATCGACGGTGTCGACGTCACCGCCCTCGATGCGGGTGGCCTGCGCCGTTTCCGCCAGCAGGTCGGGATGATCTTCCAGCACTTCAACCTGCTGTCGTCGAAGACCGTTGCCGACAATATCGCCATGCCGCTGCGTCTGGCCGGCGAGCTCAGTCGCGCCGAGATCGACGCCCGCGTCGCCGAGTTGCTGGCCCGCGTCGCCCTGCAGGATCACGCCAACAAATACCCGGCGCAGCTCTCCGGCGGGCAGAAGCAGCGCGTCGGCATCGCCCGAGCGCTGAGCACCCGGCCGAAGATCCTGCTGTGCGACGAGGCGACCAGCGCCCTCGACCCGCAGACCACCACCGCCGTGCTGCAGTTGCTGGCCGAGATCAACCGCGAGCTGGGCCTGACCATCGTGCTGATCACCCACGAGATGGACGTGATCCGCCGCGTCTGCGACCGCGTGGCGGTGATGGATGCCGGCGTCATCGTCGAGCAAGGCCCGGTGGCCGAGGTGTTCCTGCACCCGCAGCACCCGACCACACGGCGCTTCGTGCAGGAGTCCGAGCATGTCGACGAGGCCGAGCAGCGCGACGACTTCGCCCATGTCGAGGGCCGCATCCTGCGCCTGACCTTCCAGGGCGAAGCCACCTACGCACCACTGCTGGGCACCGTGGCCCGTGAGACCGGGGTGGACTACAGCATCCTCGCCGGGCGCATCGACCGCATCAAGGACACCCCCTACGGCCAGCTCACCCTGGCCCTGACCGGTGGTGACATCGACGCCGCGCTGGCGCGCTTCGAAGCCGCCGACGTGCATCTGGAGGTACTGCGCTGATGCTCGAACAACTACTACCCAACGTGTTCTGGCCGGAAATCTGGCAGGCCAGCCTCGACACCCTGAACATGCTGCTCGGCTCGATGCTGTTCACCGTGCTGCTCGGCCTGCCGCTCGGCGTGCTGCTGTTTCTCACCGGCCCGCGTCAGCTGTTCGAACAGAAGGCCCTTTACGGCGCACTGTCGCTGGTGGTGAACATCCTGCGCTCGGTGCCCTTCGTCATCCTCCTGATCCTGATGATCCCCTTCACCGAGCTGCTGGTCGGTACCTCGCTGGGTGTGGCAGGCGCCATTCCGCCGCTGGTGGTGGGTGCCACGCCGTTCTTCGCGCGCCTGGTGGAAACCGCCCTGCGCGAAGTCGAGCGCGGCATCATCGAAGCGACCCAGGCCATGGGCGCCACCACCTGGCAGATCATCACCCGCGCGCTGCTGCCCGAGGCGTTGCCCGGTCTGCTCGCGGCCACCACCGTCACCGCCATTACTCTGGTGTCCTATACCGCCATGAGCGGCCTGATCGGCGGCGGCGGCCTCGGCGACCTGGCCGTGCGCTACGGCTACCAGCGCTACCAGCCGGACGTGATGGCCGTGACCGTGATCCTGCTGCTGATCCTGGTGCAGGTGCTGCAGATGGTCGGTGATCGACTGGTCGTACATTTTTCTCGCAAGTGATTATGAAAAGCGGCGACTCGCCACCCGCGAGACCCGCGCTAACCTTCCCAAAAGG
>CAMPIF010000037.1 GCA_946886245.1 Ectopseudomonas composti
AGGTAAGGCTGGTCGAGATGGGAAACTCAATGGAAAAACAGGAAAACCAAGATGCTAATAAATGAATTGCCTACAGAAAAGAAAATTAAGATTTCAGATGTAATAGAAATCTTTTTAGTAAAAATAAAGAAAGATAAAGGTATCGACGAGTGTGATGATAATTTTTGCATCTACACGGAGCAATATGCGACCCTCTTAAAGCACGATACAGAGTGTTACATTGACCGCTATCCAGATGGTGATGAAAATGGAAATGATGTGTATCCACTTTTTGCAAGGGAAAAAAAACTTTCCCTTGTGTACTATGGAGAGCATTTTTTAAACGTCATTGATGTTGCCTTAGATAAAAAAGAAGATATACATGTAGATGATGTTCTCAGGTCTTTAAATTATTACTCAGAAAAAGATGATTATTTAGATTTGTGATGGTGTGGATGGTTTGCGGTGGAAAAAAGAGGCAAGGAACATTCGGGTACAGACCACGATTAGTCCCATAAAACTCGGTTTGTCGCTGAGCAATCCCAGTTGCTGCCCTGCGCCTGCTCAGCGAGACCCGCGCCGGCCGGCGCAGCCTCTACCTCTACGACGAAGGCAGCTACGACCCGCTGGCGCGCATCGTTCTCATGTCTGCCGCTATGGCAAAAGGCTTACACGCCGAAGCGCAATGAGCCTCTCCCGCCGCATGCGTAGGCTGGCTAATCTACACACACCTGCCGGGAACTGGATGTCCCGGGTCAAGGAAGACAGACCGCGCCAGGATGGCAAACGACAGGATGTCGGAAGGTCATTAAAAAACCCGCTTCGGCGGGTTTTTTGTTGCCTGCAAAAAATCGGGTCAGGCTGCGCGGCGGCCAAGCATGGTTCAACGCTGCCGGGAGACCGGTGAGAGGTTCCATCGAGCATCGCCGGCCAGTTTCCGCAATTGCCTTACTGCGCCGTAGCCAGTACCTGCGTATTGCGCCCGGCATGCTTGGCGCGATAGAGCGCGCCGTCGGCCTTGAGCAGCATGCTGGTGATGTCAACGTCCAGGGCGGGTGTCAGCCCGTAAACACCGGCACTGAAGCTCAAGTCGATGTGCTTGCCGTCAACCGGCGCCGGGTGCTGGGTTAGGGATTGGCGCAACTGATCCACCAGCTCCAGCGCGCCGCTGGCGTCGGTGCCGGGCAGGATCAGCAGGAATTCCTCACCACCGTAACGACCAATGCTGTCGTTACGCCGCAGACGCTGCTGAAGATGGTCCGCGCAGTGCCTGAGCACGTCATCGCCAACCAGGTGGCCATGGCTGTCGTTGATCTGCTTGAAGTGATCCAGGTCGAGCATGGCGATGGACAGTGGTGTGTGTTGACGGCGAGCACGCTCCAGTTCGTCGGTGAGTCGCTCGAGTATCGCCAGGCGATTGGGCAGCCGGGTAAGCGTGTCACGCAGGGCGGTCTGCCGCAGTTCCGATTCGATACGCTCGCGCGACAGCAGCACCAGGCCGAAGGAGAACATGATGATGGTGGCGGCGCCGAGGGCGACCGATACGGTCTGCTTCAGGTTGCTCACGTCGTAGTGCATCTCTGCCGGCGCGCCGCTGAGGATGACCGCTACGCGAATGCCCAGCCCGAACAGGCTGATGCCTGCGCCAATGATCAGGATGCGATGGGCACGGCCACCTGCCACGGTATGGATGCGGCTCAGGCGCAGGATCACCAGGCATTGCGTGAACAGCAGCAGGCAGGCCACCAGCTGGCGGGGTTCCTGGGTGTCGACCAGCAGGCTGAGCAGCACGCCCAGCAGCAGCGGAAAGGCGAAGGCCAACCGCCAGGGCGGGCGCCGACCATGGATCAGCGGCAGGCTGACGGTGTAGAACGCCAGTGCCGTCGACAGCAGGGTGTTGGCCAGCACATAGGTCAGCCAAATCGAAGCCTGCCCGAACAGGGTGAAGCCGATGTAGGCCAGCGCGTGGGAAAGCATGCCCAAACCCGTGGTGAGCATGCCGTCGCGGTGACGCAACTGGCCGACCAGGATCAGGCAACTGCCCATGATCACGGCGACCAGCGCGACGGCTCCGAACAGGGTCTGGGTGTGGGCGATCATGTCGGCCTTCTTGTTCTCAGGAGTTGCTTAACTCTAGTGCAATCCTGTGTCCCAGTACTTGCGTCAGGTCAGGCCCACCAGTAGCGCACCATATGGAAGAACACCGGCGCGGCGAAGCACACCGAATCGAGGCGGTCGAGCATGCCGCCGTGCCCTTCGATCATGTGGCCCCAGTCCTTCACCCCACGGTCGCGCTTGATCGCCGACATCACCAGGCCGCCGGCAAAACCCAGCAAGCACACCAGCAGGGCGAACAGTGCGGCCTGCCAGAAGGCGAACGGAGTGATCCAGCAGAGCATGGCGCCGATCAGGGTGGCCAGTGCCACGCCGCCGACAAAGCCTTCCACGGTTTTCGAGGGTGAGAGGTTGGGCGCGATCTTGTGTTTGCCGGCCAGCTTGCCGCACACGTACTGCAGCACGTCGGAGAGCTGCACGACGATGATCAGCCAGGCGATCAGCAGCAGGTTGCGCCCCTCGTAGCCGGGAATGTCCAGGGTCAGCAAGGCGGGCACCGAGGAGATGCAGTAAACCGCGATCATCAGGCCCCACTGCACCTTGGCCGCACGTTCGAGGTAACGGGTGGTGTCGCCGCCCAGCGAGGCGAGGATCGGCAGCAGCAGGAACAGGTAGACCGGGATGAAGATGGCGAACAGGCCGTACCAGCCGAAGGCGATCAGCACGTACTGCATCGGCAGGGCAAAGTAGAAGGCTGCCACCAGCGCCGGGTAGTCGCTGCGCCGGGTCGGCGTCAGGGTCATGAACTCGCGCAGGGCATAGAAGGAGACGAAGTAGAACAGCACCACAACGCCGGTGTTGCCGAACAGGAAGGCGATGCCGATCACCAGCACCATCACCCACCAGGCGTTGATCCGCGCGTTGAGGTTGTCGACCACCGGGTTGGGGCGGTCGCCGCTGCGTTTCTTGAGGATGAAGCCGACCAGGCTGGCCAGCAGGAGCAGGGCACCGATACCGGCGAATAACAGCAGGGTATTACGATCCATCTCAGGCCTCCTCGGGTGCCAGTGCCAGCAGGGCGTTACGCGCGCGTTCCAGGAAGGCGTCCTTGCCTTCCCCCTCGATGGGCTCCAACGCAGCGCCAAAGCTCAGTGTGCATAGCAGGGGCAAGGGCAACGCCCTGCCCTTGGGCATCACCCGGTTGAGGTTGGCGATCCATACCGGCACCAGCTCCACGTCCGGGCGCGCCTGAGCCAGGTGATAAAGGCCGCTCTTGAAGGGCAGCAGCGGCTCGTCGCCGAGGTTGCGCGTGCCCTCGGGGAAGATGATCAGCGAGTCGCCGCCGTCCAGCGCGTCGAGCATCGCTTGCAGCGGGTTGGCGCCTTCCTTGCGCTCGCGGTCGACCAATACGCCGTTGAATACCTTGTTGATCAGGAAGCTGCGTACGCCCGGCTTCTGCCAGTAGTCGGCGCCGGCCACCGGTCGGGTGCGTTTGCGCAGTTCCGGCGGCAGCGAGGCCCAGAGCAGGACGAAATCGCCATGGCTACTGTGGTTGGCGTAGTACAGGCGTTGCGTTGCCTGCGCGGTGCTGCCGAGCCATAGGGCTCGTGCGCCGGTCAGCAGGCGAGCTGCCGAGGTGATGGCGAAAGCGGTCAATGCAGCGAGCATGGCGACTCCTTAAGCGAAAACGATGAAGATCCCGAGTACGACGATGACGATCTGTAGCAGCAGGCACAGCGCCTGTTTGCGTAGCAGGCCGAGTGCGCCCTGAGAGCGAAGGCTCCAGCTGCGGCCAGCCTGCTGTGCATTCTGCAGGCCCAGATTCTGTAGTGCCTGATCCAGCGCATGGGTCTGGCTGTCGAGCTGTTCACCGGCCTGGGCCAGACGTTGAAAGAGTTCGGCGTCCAGCGCCACGCGCAGCGCCCAGTATTTCTCGGCCAATCCGGTGATCAGCAGCGCGGCGCAGAGCAGCGCCAGGGTCAGGCTGGATGGCGCACCCAGCCAAGGCGCCAGGCCGAAGAGCACGGCGAGCAGGCTCAGCGCGCCGGAGCAATGATCGAGGCTGCGCCCCCGTCGCAGCAGTGCCGCGACCAGCAGCAGATCAGCCTGCATGAGCGACCTCCAGTCTGGGCCCGGCATCGAGCATGCCCTGCAGTGCGGCCAGGTGCTGCGGGCCAAGCACGATCTGCGGCCGCGCCTGGCGGATCAGCGCCACGGCTGACTCCACGCTCTGGCAGCGGCCACTGTGCAGCAGCCAGGCCGCCACGGCGGTGGCACTGCGCGAATAACCGAGGGCGCAGCACACCAGCAACGGGCCCTCATGACGCAGACGCTCTATGGCCTCGGCGGCGCGTTGGCAGGTCAGCGCATCCGGCGCCACCAGGTCCAGTGACGGCAGGCTGCAGTAGTGCTGCGGCGTATGCAGCAGCGGCAGCTCGGCGCAGAGGTCGACCAGGGCGGTGAATCCATCGAGATCGCCTGCGGCGGGCAGGCGACCGAGATGAATGCCTTCCACCACCTGACTGGGCCCAGGCTGGCGAAGCGTCCACAGCCGCGAGTTGATCCAGGCGCCGAGCAGATAGGGGGCGAGCAACGCCGTGGCGGCCGGGCTGAGACGCCCATTGGCTTGTTTCTGGAAGCCGCCAGCACCGAACAGCAGGTAGTTGAGCGCAACCAGCGCCAGGGCCACGGCCGGCCAGAGCAGCCACAGCCAGGCACCGCCCAGCTTGACCGCGAGCACGGCGCTCAGCGTTGCGCCAAGCCCGTAGCGCAGTGCCAGGCGCCAACGGCGCGGATCGCTGGCCAGGCGTAGCTGCTTCAGCGGCGTATCGCCCTGCAGCGGCAACAGCCACAGGCAGAGGAAACCGGCCAGCGCCCCGGTGGGCACGTCGATGAAGTGGTGCTGCCAGGTGGTCAGCACGGAAATGCCGATCAGCGCCATCCACCCGTGCAGCAGGCCACGCCAGAACGGGCCGCGCGTGTGATTGGCGAACATCGCCCAGATGATCACCAGCAGGGTGATATGCAGCGACGGCGCCTGGTTGAAGGGTTTGTCGAAGCCCATCAGTACGTCGAACATCAGGCCGAAGGTGCCGTCCAGCGCGGGTCGTTCGAAGGTGAAGCGCAGTGGCCAGAGCAGGAAGCAGGCGACGCAGATCACCTGGGCGGCAAGCAGGCGCAGAGCGTGGCGATCCATTTCGCGGCGGCAGGCCGGCAGCAGGAAGGACAAACCATAGAGCAGGTCGATCGACCAGTACGGGACGATGCTCCAGGGCCACAGCGGTATCTGCGGCTCCCAGGCGAAGACCAGGCTGCCGACATCATCGCGCTGCCCGCTGAACCAGTTGGCGAAGCCGTAACTGGCGAAGAACAGCGGGCCGAGCAGCAGCAGCCAGAGTACGCCGCGCTTCCACAATCCTTGTTCGCGGGCGTGCTCCATCACTTCACCCGTTGTGCCAGGGACACACTGAAGATGCCCCATTGGTCGATGCGCTGCGCCACCTTGCGAAAGCCGGCGGCTTCGACCAACTGATCCATCTCCGCCTGGCTGCGCCGACGCATGACCCAGGCCTGGCCGTCGCGGTGGCTGGTCAGGGCGCGGGCGATCAGCTCCAGCTGCGGGTGCCAGGGTTGGCCGGTGTAGACCAGATAACCGCCCTCCTCGACTGCCGCCGCCAGGCCGGCCAGCGAGTCGCCGACCATCTGGTTGCTGCCGAACAGTTCGTACAGGCCGGAGACCACTGCCAGGGTCGGTTTCGGGTCGAGTGCGGCGAGGTCGTCACGGTCGAAGGCATCACCTTTGACGAAACGGGCGATATCGCCCAGGCCCTTCTGCTCGATCAAGGCATTGCCGTCGCGCACGTTGATGTCGCTGTAGTCGCGCAGCAGGATCGAGTCGGGCCGCTGCTGCTGGCCTTCCAGCGATTCGAGGATGTAGCGGCCATGGCCGGCGGCGATATCGACGATGCGCACCGCGCTGTCCGCCTCGCGCAGTCTGCTCATGGCCAGGCGCAGCAGCTCCTCGGCGTGCAGCTTGCGCTGGCGGATGCCACGCCAGCCAATGGAATCCAGGTAGTTCTGGTCGATGAGTCGGCCCAGTGTGCCCTTGCCGGTGGGCTGGTTGCGGTAGACATAATCGAGCGTGCTGCCGGAATCGAAGCCGGTGTCGAAGCCCAGCTTCACCCCGGCCGACACACTGCTGCCCAGGCGCATGCCCGCGCGGGTGGCGCGCCAGTAGAGGTCACGCAGCGAGTGCTTGGGCAGCGGTGCGGCCAGCTCTTCGGCCTCGGCGCAGGTGGCGCCCAGGCGATCGGCATCGAGCAGCGAGGGGCGTGCGACCGGCTCCTCGAAATTGCGCAGGATGAAGCGCCGCGCGCGGCTCAGGGCATGGGCGCGGTCACGTTCACCAAGGGTGTCATGGAAGAAACCCGGGAGCAGGTGTTTTTCCTTGCGCAGACTGCCGAGGCGCGCGAAGAAGTCTTCCTGCGGCTTGCGGTGGACGACGAAGTCGGCACCGGAGATCAGCAACTGGGTCGGCACCTGAATCGCCTGGGCGTCGGCGACGATACGGTCGGCAGCTTCGTACAGACCGAGCAGCGTGGTCACCGAAATTGGCCGGGCGATCAGCGAGTCGTTCTCGAAGGAGGCGATACGCTCGGGATCGTGGCTGAGGAAGCGCGCCTTGACGTAGCTGTTGACGAAGAAGTTGCCGCGCAGGGCGTGCAACAGCTTCAGGCCGGGACGGGCGAAGGGCACGTAGAGCTTGACCTTGAACGCCGGCGAGGCGAGTACCAGACAGCGCACCTTCGGCGCGTAGTCGTGGGCCCAGGTGGAGATGATCACCGCGCCGACGCTTTGCGCCACCACCGCCAGGTCCTCTTCGGCGATGCCGTGCTGGCTGCCGATATGCTCGACGAAGGTCTGCACGTCACGCACGTTGGTGGCGAAGCTCGGGCTGTCGCCGCGTGCGCCGGGCGAAAGGCCATGGCCACGGGCATCCCAGGCGAAGAAGTCGCAGTGCGGCAGCTCCAGTTCGTCCACCAGGTGGGCCATGCGCCCACCGTGCTCATGGCCGCGATGAAACAGCACGACGGCCTGGCGCGGGCCATCGCCGGGCGCCGTCGCCGGCCAGTGGCGATAGCTCAGCTCGACGCCGTCATGCGTGGTGAAGCTGTGAAGTTGTACGGGGCGCATGGAATCTCCTTATTCCTTGAGAGGGTTCAGGCCGTTTCGGCCAACCCGTGGCGAACGCGGTTGTACAGCGTATAGAGCAGCAAGGCGAGGATCAGGGCCAACAGCAGGTTGATCCACAAAGCCGGAAGCAGGCCGGTGGCGACGCCAGCGCCGAGCACGCCGAAGCAGAAGGCGCGGTCACTCTTGCCCATCGGCCCGTCATAGCGACGTGAAGCGCCAACCATCGGGCCAAGCACGCCGGCGTACTCGCTGATCACCGCCAGCAGTACTACCAGAATCACCAGCAGCGGCGAGACGCCGGCCAGCAGGGCGAAGGGCAGATACAAGGCGCTGTCGGCGATCACGTCGCAGAGTTCGTTGAGGTAGGCGCCGAGCTTCGATTGCTGGCCGAACTCGCGCGCGAGCATGCCGTCGACGGCGTTCAGCGCCATGCGCAGCAGCATCCACAACGGAATCAGGGCGAACAGCCAGGTGATGTGGTTGAACGCGGCGAGCAGGGCGCCGAGCAGCGCGGAAACGACGGCTGCCGCCAGGGTGACCTGATTGGCGGTGACGCCGCGTGCGTAAAGACGTTCGACGCCGGGGCGCAGCAGATTCTGGAAGGCCGGTTTGAGCTGGTAGATCGAGGGCATGGCAGCGAATTCCTTTTCTTGTACCATCTTCGGCCATTGCCGGGGGCGAGACTGTGAACCCATCGAGGTAGAAGCGGATTCATCGACGGCATTCGTAGCGCAGGTACGACCTGCCCTACATCTGAGTCACAACTTATACCCCGCCACTGGATTTTCCTAGCGCGGTTTAATCGCCATTAAAATCAGGCGGATACGGGTGGTGATGGCGCTTTGACTGCATTTGACGCACAGCTTATCCACAGCTCAGGCGGTCTCGCCCAGACGACTCAGCTGCGGCTCTTCGCCGCGCAGTTCGGTCTGTTGCTGGCGCACCCACTGAAAAGCACGTTCGTTGAGTTCGGCGATGGCACGCGGGCCTTCGCCCTCGGCATGCATCGGCTGGCCGATGATGACCTGGATGGTGCCCGGGCGCTTGCCCCAGCCTGCCTTCGGCCAGAACTCACCGGCATTGTGGGCGATGGGCAGCACTGGCAGACCGGCATTCACCGCCAGAGAGGTGCCGCCTCGGGA
The DNA here is from genome assembly GCA_946886245.1 of Ectopseudomonas composti. Next base: position 8,370 of record CAMPIF010000037.1, read on the forward strand.
GAACTTGCCGATCTGGCCTGGCGGAATCCGCGTGCCTTCGGGGAACACCAGCACCCAGGCGCCCTGCTTGAGGCGTTCGTCGCCCTGCTTGGCCAACTGCTTGAGCGCCGCCTTGGGGTTGCTGCGGTCGATGGCGATGGGCTTGAGCAGCGCCATGCCCCAGCCGAAGAAGGGCACGCGCAGCAATTCACGCTTGACCACCTGCGACAGTGGCTCGAAGAAGCCGGAGAGGAAGAAGGTTTCCCAGGTGCTCTGGTGGTTGGCGAGGATCACACAGGGGCGCTCCGGGATGTTCTCCAGGCCGCGCACTTCATAGCGGATACCGACGATCACCTTGGCCAGCCACACGGCGCAGTTGCACCAGGCCTGGACGACGAAGCGGTAGCGTTGGCGGAACGGCAGCAGCGGCGCGACCACCAGGCTGATCAGGCACCAGAAGAACGAGCTGGCCGACAGCAGCAGGTAGAAAAGCGTGACTCTGAATGCCTGCACTAGCGCCATGAACCTTCACACCTTATGAGAGCAATTGATCGGCGACAGCCGCCAGATCATCGAATACCAGGGTTCCTGGCGGCAACGGCTTGGCCAGGGTGCGTTCGCCCTTGCCGGTTCTCACCAGCACAGGCTGACAATCGACGGCCAGCGCGGCCTGCAGGTCACCGCCGGTATCGCCGACGAACCAGATTCCTGCCAGTTCCGTGGCGTAGTGCGCAGCGATCTGCCGGAGCATGCCCGGTTTCGGCTTGCGGCACTCGCAGCCATCGTCCGGCCCGTGCGGGCAATGAACGATCAGGCCAACCTCACCGCCCTGCTCCGCCACCAGCTCGCGCAGGCGCGCGTGCATCGATTCCAGGGTCGCCAGGTCGTAATAACCACGGGCGATACCGGACTGGTTGGTGGCCACCGCCACCGTCCAACCGGCTTTCGACAGGCGTGCGATGGCGGCGATCGACGAAGGGATCGGCAGCCACTCGTCGAGCGTCTTGATATAGGCGTCGGAGTCTTCGTTGATGACACCGTCGCGGTCGAGGATCAGTAGTTTCATGCAGTCGTTTCAGAGTCTGCCGTAGGAGCGAGCTTTGCTCGCGAACGCTTTCACGCGCGGAGCTCGCTCCTACAGAAGGGGTCAGCCCAGTACCGAGATGTCCGCCACGCCGAGGAACAGCCCGCGCAGGCGGGCCAGCAGGGCGTATCGGTTGGCGCGCACGCGTGCGTCTTCGGCGTTGACCAGCACCGCCTCGAAGAAGGCATCCACCGGCTCGCGCAGGCCAGCCAGCTTGGCCAGCGCCTCGTTGTACTGGCGGGCGGCGGCCAGCGGCTGTACGGCCTGGTCGGCCTGCTGGATGGCGGCGTGCAGGGCGAACTCGCTGGGGTTGTCGAAGTAGTGCGCTTCGACCTGGGCGGCGACGCCACCTTCGGCCTTGCTCAGCAGGTTCGACACTCGCTTGTTGGCGGCGGCCAGGGCAGCGGCCTGCGGCAGTGTGCGGAAGGCCTGCACGGCCTGCACGCGCTGGTCGAAGTCCAGCGGCGAGGTCGGGCCCACCGCGCGCACCGCCTGGTACACGGCCACTTCGATGCCTTCGTCCTCGTAGCGCGCACGCAGGCGGTCGAAGATGAACTCCAGCACCTGGGCGGCCAGGCCGTCGGTCTTGATCTTGCCGGCGTACTGGGCGACGGCGAAGTCGACTGCAGCGGCCAGGTCCAGGTCCAGGCCCTTCTCGATCAGGATGCGCAGCACGCCGAGGGCGGCGCGACGCAGGGCGTAGGGGTCTTTCGAGCCGGTCGGCAGCATGCCGATGCCGAAGATGCCGACCAGGGTGTCGAGCTTGTCGGCCACCGCCACGGCAGCACCGGTCAGGGTGCTTGGCAGTTCCGCGCCGGCACCGCGTGGCATGTACTGCTCGTTCAGGGCCAGGGCGACGTCCTGCGGCTCACCGTCGTTGAGCGCGTAGTAGTAGCCGGCGATGCCCTGCATCTCGGGGAATTCGCCGACCATCTCGGTGGCCAGGTCGCACTTGCTCAGCAGGCCGGCACGGGCGGCGCGCTGGGCGTCGCCACCGACTTCGCGGGCGATGAAGCCGGCCAGGGCGGAGACGCGCTGGGCCTTGTCGAATACCGAACCCAGCTGGGCCTGGAACACCACGTTGGCCAGGCGCTGGTTGAAGCCTTCGAGCTTCTGCTTCTTGTCCTGCTTGAAGAAGAACTCGGCGTCGGTCAGGCGCGGACGCACGACCTTCTCGTTGCCCGAGACGATCTGCGCCGGGTCCTTGGACTCGACGTTGGCCACGGTGATGAAGCGCGGCAGCAGCTTGCCGTTCGCATCGAGCAGGCAGAAGTACTTCTGGTTGTCCTGCATGGTGGTGATCAGCGCTTCCTGCGGCACCTCGAGGAAGCGATCCTCGAACGAGCAGACCAGCGGCACCGGCCACTCGACCAGGGCGCTGACTTCATCGAGCAGCGCTGGCGGCACTATCGCGGTGCCCTGCTGCTCGGCGGCCAATTGCTCGATGCGCGCGGCGATCTGCTGGCGACGCTCGGCGAAATCGGCGACCACATAGGCGCTGCGCAGATCCTCGGCATAGCTGGCCGGCGTGGAGATGCGCACGTCGTGGTTGGCATGGAAGCGGTGGCCGCGCGATACCCGACCGGATTTCTGCGCGAGGATTTCGCAATCGATCACCTGATCGCCAAACAGCATCACCAGCCACTGGCTCGGGCGGACGAATTCGGTTTTGCGCGCGCCCCAGCGCATGCGCTTGGGAATCGGCAGTTCGTTCAGCGAGGTTTCGACGATACCGGGCAGCAGGCCGGCGGCAGCCTGGCCGGGGATGCTCTGGCTGAACTTCAGCTTGGGGCCGCTGCGGTCGATATCGGCGAGGCCGACGCCGCATTTCTTGGCGAAGCCCAGGGCGGCTTGGGTCGGATTGCCGTCCTTGTCGAAGGCGGCCTGTACGGGCGGGCCGTCGAGGTTCTGGATGCGATCGGCCTGCTGCGTCTGCAACTGTTCGACCAGCACGGCGAGGCGGCGCGGCGCGGCGTAGCAGCGTACCTGGCCATAATCAAGGCCAGCGGCTTTCAGGCCCTTTTCGATACCGGCGAGAAAGGCCTCGCCGAGGGTATTCAAGGATTTCGGCGGCAGCTCTTCGGTGCCCAGTTCTACCAGGAAATCGTGCGCACTCATTCTGCTGCCTCCAGCTTGGCCAATACTTCATCACGCAGGTCGGGGGCGGCGAGCGGGAAGCCGAGTTTGCGCCGCGCTTGCAGGTAGCTCTGCGCCACGGCGCGGGCCAGGGCGCGTACACGCAGGATGTATTGCTGGCGCGCGGTCACCGAAATGGCGCGACGGGCATCCAGCAGGTTGAAGGTGTGCGAGGCCTTGAGCACCATTTCGTAGGTCGGCAGCGGCAGCTCCAACTCGATCAGGCGATTGGCTTCGCTTTCATAGAAGTCGAACAGTTCGAACAGCTTGTCGACGTTGGCGTGCTCGAAGTTGTAGGTCGACTGCTCCACCTCGTTCTGGTGGAACACATCGCCGTAGGTGACGGTGCCGAACTGGCCGTCGGTCCAGATCAGGTCGTAGACCGAGTCGACGCCCTGCAGGTACATGGCCAGGCGCTCCAGGCCGTAGGTGATCTCGCCGGTCACCGGGTAGCACTCGATGCCACCGACCTGCTGGAAGTAGGTGAACTGGGTGACTTCCATGCCGTTGAGCCAGATTTCCCAGCCCAGGCCCCAGGCGCCGAGGGTCGGCGACTCCCAGTTGTCCTCGACGAAGCGGATGTCGTGCACTTCCGGGTCGAGGCCGATGGCCTTCAGCGAACCCAGGTACAGCTCCTGGAAGTTCTCCGGGTTGGGCTTGAGGACCACCTGGAACTGGTAGTAGTGCTGCAGGCGGTTGGGGTTTTCGCCGTAGCGGCCGTCGGTCGGGCGACGCGAAGGCTGCACGTAGGCGGCATTCCAGGTCTCCGGGCCAATGGCGCGCAGGAAGGTGGCGGTGTGGAAGGTGCCGGCACCTACTTCCATGTCGTAGGGTTGCAGCACTACGCAGCCCTGCTCGGCCCAGTAGTTCTGCAGGGCCAGGATCAGGTCCTGGAAGGTGCGCACGGCAGGCTTGGTCTGGCTCACGAAAAAATCACCTGTGGAGGCTTGCGAGGGAAAGCCGGAGAGTATATCGAAACTCGGCGCAGGCCGCAGGGTACGGCATATCGGCATCATCCGACGGATAGCGCGACTGTATTTATATCCAGTTGTTTTGTCGTTATAGTCACCGCTTCGACCCTGACCGAGGTTCACAGCCATGCCCCGCTGCTTCTGGTGTACCGACGATCCGCTCTACCAGGCCTATCACGACGAGGAATGGGGTGTGCCGCAGCGCGATGCCGGTCATCTGTTCGAGATGCTGCTGCTCGAAGGCGCGCAGGCCGGCCTGTCGTGGATCACCGTGCTGAAGAAGCGCGAGCGCTACCGCCAGGTGCTGCACGGGTTCGACCCTGAGCGTCTGGCCCGCCTCAGTGACGAAGAGATCGAGGCGCTGATGCAGGACCCGGGCATCATCCGCAATCGCCTCAAGCTCAAGGCCGTGCGGCAGAACGCCCAGGCCTGGCTGAAGCTGGAAGACCCGGTGACGCTGCTCTGGTCGTTCGTCGGCGGCGTGCCGAAGATCAATCACTTCAGCGACCGTAGCCAGATGCTGGCGGTGACGCCCGAAGCCGAGGCAATGAGCAAGGCGCTGAAGAAGGCCGGTTTCACCTTCGTCGGGCCGACCATCTGCTATGCCTTCATGCAGGCCACGGGTATGGTGATGGACCACACCACCGACTGCGACCGCTATGCGCAACTGAAGGGCTCATGACCACCATCACCACGCTGGACCAACTACAAGAATTGTACGGCGAAAGCCACGAACGCTCGCGGCGCAAGGAACTGCCGCGGCTGATCGAACCCTACCGCGCGCTGATCGATGCCTCGCCCTTCGTGGTGTTGGCCAGCGTTGGTCCGGATGGCCTGGATTGCTCGCCGCGTGGCGATGAGCCAGGTTTCGTGCGAATTCTCGATGACCAGACCCTGCTGCTGCCGGATCGCCCGGGCAACAACCGTATCGACAGCCTGCGCAACATCGTGCTCAACCCGCAGGTGGCGCTGCTGTTTCTGATTCCCGGCGTCGGTGAGAGCCTGCGCATCAATGGCCGCGCCGAGATCTCCCTCGACCCCGAGCTGCTGGAGCTGGGCCGTGCGCAGGGCAAGCTGCCGCGCAGCGTGCTGCGCATCCATATCGATACCTGCTACTTCCAGTGTTCCAAGGCGGCAGTGCGTTCCGGCCTGTGGGATGCCTCGCGTCAGGTCGAGCGCGCCAGTCTGCCGAGTGCCGGCGATATCTTCCGCTGTATCTATGAGGAGTTCGACGTCGAGGCCTACGAGCGCGATCTGCAGCAGAGGCTTCGGACGAGCCTGTACTGACTGGCTCGGCCCTGGCCGTTACACTGGGCGCTTTGCGGAAACGGTTGGAGTCTGTCGTGGAAAAACTCAAGGGCGCCCTGGTGGTCGGTTTCCTGCGCCTGTTCGCACTGCTGCCCTGGCGTGCCGTACAGGCCGTGGGCAATGCCATCGGCTGGCTGATGTGGAAGCTGCCGAACGGCTCGCGCGACGTGGTGCGCATCAACCTGAGCAAGTGCTTCCCCGAGCTGAACGAGGCCGAGCGTGAGCACCTGGTCGGGCAAAGCCTGAAGGACATCGGCAAGACCCTGACCGAAAGCGCCTGCGCCTGGATCTGGCCGGCGCACAAGTCACTCAAGCTGGTCCGCGAAGTCGAAGGCCTGGAAGTGCTGCAACAGGCCCTGGCCTCGGGCAAGGGCGTGGTCGGCATCACCAGCCACCTGGGCAACTGGGAAGTGCTCAACCACTTCTACTGCAACCAGTGCAAACCGATTATTTTCTACCGCCCGCCGAAGCTCAAGGCCGTCGACGAGCTGCTGCAGCAGCAGCGCGTGCAGATGGGCAACCGCGTCGCACCCTCGACCAAGGAAGGCATCCTCAGCGTCATCAAGGAGGTACGCAGGGGCGGCGCCGTGGGCATTCCTGCCGACCCGGAGCCGAGCCGTTCGTCGGGGGTTTTCGTGCCCTTCCTCGGCACCACCGCGCTGACCAGCAAGTTCGTGCCCGGCATGCTCACTGGCGGCAAGGCGGTCGGCGTGTTCCTGCATGCGCTGCGCCTGCCGGACGGCAGCGGCTACAAGGTGATCCTCGAAGCGGCACCCGAAGGCATGTACAGCGAAAACGTGGAAGAAGGCGTGGCGGCGATGAGCGAAGTGGTGTCGCGCTATGTACGCAACTACCCGAGCCAGTACATGTGGAGCATGAAGCGCTTCAAGAAGCGGCCCGAGGGTGAGGCCAGGTGGTACTGAAGCGGTTTCGCCCATCTCTGGCTGATGCGATCGCGGCCAGGCTCTAGAGCTCCAGTTCCAGCCGCCGGGCAGCGAAATCGTCCAGCCGTCCCTTCAGCAGCAATTGGCGAATCCAGGGGCCCAGCAGATCCTGACGCCCGTCGAGCATCTGCACGGGCCCCCATTGCTCAGCGCATCCGGCGAAGCGCTGCTGGTTTGCGCTGACGGCCTCGAGGATGCGCTTGTCCTGGCGCAGCACTACACCGAATAGCGGCCGTATCAGTAGCTGTTTCAGCCAGCCGGGTAGCCAGCCGCGGCGGGTGGCAATACGGGCGATCACCTGCAAGTGACCGGGTTCGGCGGGAACGAGCCAGGCCGTGATCAGCAGCGTGAGCCGGCCACGGGCGTCGCGGTATTCGATTTCCGCCTGACCCGGCAGGCGGAAGCGGCCGAAGCTCTCTGCGCGACTGCCTTCGAACAGCCGGGAGATCAGCCCGGTCTGCAGGTGCTCCTCGCTGTAACGCGCTTCGATCCCGTCTTGCAGTGCACGGATATCGGCGATCACCCGCTGGCGTTGGCTGTCGCGGCGGATCCAGCCGGCGTGTACGAAGTGGGTGTGGAAGGCGTCAAGGAAGTTCTCCGCCGCCTCTTGCAGGCTGCAACGGACCTTGTCGTGCATCCAGAACAGGTCCAGTCCTTCCTGCGGGGTGCTACAGGGTAGTGTCGGTGCCGCCAGCCTGGCGTCGCGCACCCAGATCAGGCCGTGGGAATCCAGTGCCTGCAGCGGTTGCAGCATGGCTGCGCGGCTGCCTTCGTCGAGACTGCCCGGGGCGCGGGTGCAGTGACCGGCGCCGTTGAAGCGCCAGCCGTGGTAGGGGCACTCGACTGCGCCGTCGCGCACGCAGCCGGCGCTGAGCGGAGCGAAGCGATGCGGGCATCGATCCGGCAGTGCCGCAGGCCGCCCGTCGCGCTCGCGGAACAGGACCAGCGGCCGGCCGTGCAGCACGCGCGCCAACGGTTGGCCCGCGCCGAGCTGCTGGCTTGTCGCCAACGGCCACCAGTAGGCCAGCGGCTGGTCGGTCGGGTTCATAGTTTCAGCTTCCTCATCAGCGGCACACCCAGCCCCTGCAGGAGTGCGGCCAGGGTGCGCCAGACCAGGCGCTGGCCTACTGG
>CAMPIF010000038.1 GCA_946886245.1 Ectopseudomonas composti
TGCCGCTGCAGCCGCTGCCGAAGCTGAAGCCACAGCCGGAACGCTCGGCGAAGGCATCGCTCATGGCCTCCTCGCGGTGCGCCGACGGAATCACGTAGCGATCCTCGTAGTTGGCGATGGCCAGGTAGCGGTACATGTCCTCGCACTGCGCCACGGAGAGGCCGACCGACTCCAGCACCTTGAGGTCCTGCACGCCGTCGACCTGCTCGGCGCGCTTGTAGGCACGCATCGCCAGAAGGCGCTTGAGGGCCAGCTTGACCGGCTGCTCGTCACCGGCGGTGAGCAGGTTGGCCAGGTAGCGCACCGGAATGCGCAGGCTGTCTACGTCCGGCAGCACACCGTCCATGCTCACGCTGCCCTTGGCGGCGGCGTTCTGGATCGGCGACAGCGGCGGCACGTACCAGACCATCGGCAGGGTGCGGTATTCCGGGTGCAGCGGCAGGGCCAGCTGCCAGTCCACCGCCAGCTTGTACACAGGTGACTTCTGCGCGGCCTCGATCACCGACAGCGGTACGCCGTCCTTCAGCGCCTGCTCGATCACCTTGGGATCGTTCGGGTCGAGGAAGATCTCCAACTGCTTCTGGTACAAATCCTGCTCGCTCGGGGTGCTGGCAACCTCGTGGATGCGGTCGGCGTCATACAGCAGCACGCCAAGGTAGCGAATTCGGCCCACGCAGGTTTCCGAGCACACGGTGGGCATGCCGGCCTCGATGCGCGGGTAGCAGAAGATGCATTTCTCGGATTTACCGCTCTTCCAGTTGAAGTAAATCTTCTTGTACGGGCAGCCGCTGATGCACATACGCCAGCCGCGGCACTTCTCTTGATCGATCAGGACGATGCCATCCTCTTCGCGCTTGTAGATCGCGCCGCTCGGGCAGGAGGCCGCGCACGCCGGGTTGAGGCAGTGCTCGCACAGGCGCGGCAGGTACATCATGAAGGTGTTCTCGTACTCGCCGTAGATATCCGCCTGCACCTGGTCGAAGTTCTTGTCCTTGCGGCGCTTGGAGAACTCGGTGCCCAGGATTTCTTCCCAGTTGGGGCCCCATTCGATCTTCTGCATGCGCTGGCCGGAGATCAGCGAGCGCGGCCGCGCAACCGGCTGGTGCTTGCTGTCGCCCGCGGTGTGCAGGTGTTGGTAGTCGAAATCAAACGGCTCGTAATAGTCGTCAATTTCCGGCAGGTCCGGGTTGGCGAAGATGTTCGCCAACACCCGGAAGCGGCCACCGATTTTCGGGCGAATCTTGCCGGAGCTGTCGCGCATCCAGCCGCCCTTCCATTTGCCCTGGTTCTCCCACTCTTTGGGGTAGCCGATACCGGGCTTGGTCTCGACGTTGTTGAACCAGGCGTATTCCATGCCTTCACGGCTAGTCCAGACGTTCTTGCATGTGATCGAGCAGGTGTGGCAGCCGATGCATTTGTCCAGGTTCAGGACCATGCCCACTTGTGAACGAATCTTCATGGCCTTATTCCTCAGATATCTTGCGGCAGGGGTTGCGGAAGGTCGTTACCATTCGGGCCATCGAGCCAGTCGACCTTGGCCATCTTGCGCACCACGACGAATTCGTCACGGTTGCAACCCACGGTGCCGTAGTAGTTGAAGCCGTACGCCTGCTGGGCGTAGCCGCCAATCATATGGGTGGGTTTGAGCACCACGCGGGTCACCGAGTTGTGGTGGCCGCCGCGGTTCTTGGTGCTCTCTGCGCCGGGCACGTTCACGATGCGCTCTTGGGCGTGGTACATCATCACCATGCCTTCCATCACGCGCTGGCTGACCACCGCTCGAGCGGTCAGAGCGCCGTTGGCGTTGAAGCACTCGATCCAGTCGTTGTCTTCAATACCGGCCTTCTTGGCATCGACTTCGGACATCCACACGATCGGGCCGCCACGGCTCAGGGTGAGCATGATCAGGTTGTCCGAGTAGGTGCTGTGAATGCCCCACTTCTGGTGCGGGGTGATCCAGTTGAGGACGATCTCGGGGTTGCCGTTGCTCCTCTTACCCTTCACGTAATCGATGGTGCGGGTGTTGATCGGCGGCCGATAGCTCATCAGTTGCTCGCCGAAAGCCTGCATCCACGGATGGTCCTGGAAGAACTGCTGACGACCGGTGATGGTGCGCCATGGGATGAACTCGTGGACGTTGGTGTAGCCGGCGTTGTACGACACATGCTCGTCTTCCAGGCCTGACCAAGTCGGACTGGAGATGATCTTGCGCGGCTGCGCCTGGATGTCACGAAAGCGAATTGCCTCGTGCTCCTTGGGCAGCGCCAGGTGGCTGTGGTCGCGGCCGGTGAATTCCGACAGCGCGGCCCAGGCCTTCACCGCTACGTGGCCGTTGGTTTCCGGCGCCAGGCTGAGGATGACCTCGGCGGCGTCTATGGCCGACTCGATCTGCGGACGCCCTTTGCTCACGCCCTCGTCGCGCACCTTGTAGTTCAGCTCGCCAAGGAAATCGACTTCATCCTGGGTATTCCAGTTGATGCCCTTACCACCGTTACCAAGCTTGTCGAGCAGCGGGCCAAGGGAGGTGAACTTCTTGTAGGTGGCCGGATAGTCGCGCTCGACCACAGTCATGTTCGGGCAGTTCTTGCCCGGCTGCGGATCGACACCGGCAGTTTTCCAGTCGGTGCCGCCAAACGGCTGGGCCAGCTCGCCGGGGCTGTCGTGCAAGAGCGGCATAGTGACCAGATCCTTCTCCACACCCAGCTGCCCTTCGGACATCTTCGAGAAGGCTTTGGCGATGCCTTTATAGATCTCCCAGTCCGAACGTGCTTCCCAGGCCGGGTCGATGGCTGCCGACAGCGGGTGGATGAAGGGGTGCATGTCCGAGGTGTTCATGTCGTCCTTCTCGTACCAGGTCGCGGTCGGCAGAACGATGTCGGAATACACGCAGGTCGAGGACATGCGAAAGTCGAGGGTAGTGACCAGGTCGAGCTTGCCGATGGCGCCGTCGTCCTGCCATTCGGCTTCGAGCGGCTTGAAGCCATCGCGCTTGCCGAGGTCCTCGTTCATCACGCCGTTCTTGGTACCCAACAGGTACTTGAGCATGTACTCGTGGCCCTTGCCCGAGCTGCCGAGCAGGTTGGAGCGCCAGATGAACATGTTGCGAGGGAAGTTATCCGGGTTGTCCGGCTGCTCGCAGGCAAACTTCAGCGAACCGTCCTTGAGCGACTGGGTGACGTAGTCAACCGTCGACATGCCCGCCGCCTCTGCATCGCGGCAGACTTGCAGCGGGTTACGGTTGAGCTGCGGCGCGCTCGGTAGCCAGCCAGCACGTTCGGCGCGGATGTTGTAGTCGAGCATGTGCTCGGGGAACTGCGACTTGTCGGCCAGCGGCGAGAGCACTTCGTGAATGCTCATCTTCTCGTGGCGCCACTGCGAGCTGTGGTTGTAGAAGAAGCTGGTGCCGTTCATCTGGCGTGGCGGACGGTGCCAGTCGAGGCCGAAGGCCAGCGGCAGCCAGCCGCACTGCGGACGCAGTTTTTCCTGACCCACGTAGTGAGCCCAGCCGCCACCGGTCTGCCCTACGCAACCGCACAACATCAGCATGTTGATCAGGCCGCGGTAGTTCATGTCCATGTGGTACCAGTGGTTCATCGCCGCTCCGACGATGATCATGGAACGGCCATGGGTCTTGTCGGCGTTGTCGGCGAATTCACGGGCGATCTGGATCGCCTTCTCGCGGGACACGCCAGTGATGACTTCCTGCCAGGCCGGGGTGCCGGGCACGCTGGCGTCGTCGTAGCTGGAAGCGACGTTGGCGCCACCCAAACCACGGTCGATACCCAGGTTGGCGGCCATCAGGTCGAACACGGTGGCGACCTTGGTGGTGCTGCCATCGGCCAGGGTGATGCTGCGGACCGGCACGCGGCGCAGCTGGATGCTTTCGCCTTCGGCGTGCTGGAAGTGCTCGTGGAGGATGCCGCCGAAGTACGGGAAGGCAACTTCGGCAGTTTCGCCGCCATCGATCTGGGTCAGGCTCAGGTCGACATCGCGGCCGTCCTTGCCTTCGCGGGCTTCGATGTTCCACTTGCCCTTCTCGCCCCAGCGGTAGCCGATCGAACCCAACGGCGAGACCAACTGATTGGTTTCGCTGTCGAGGGCGATGGTTTTCCACTCGGGGTTGTTTTCCTGGCCGAGGTTGTCGGCGAGGTCGGCGGCGCGCAGGAAGCGATCCGGCTGGTAGCCGTTGAGTTCAGGTGTAGCGCCCTGATGATCCTTGAGCAACACCAGCACCGGGAAGTCGGTGTAGCGGCGCACGTAATCGGTGAAGTAGGCGCTCGGTTTGTCGAGGTGGAATTCCTTGAAGATGACGTGGTTGAACGCCTGCGCCAGCGCCGCATCGGTGCCCTGCTTGGGGTTCAGCCAGAGGTCGGTGAGCTTGGCTACCTCGGAGTAGTCCGGGGTGATGGAGACGGTCTTGGTGCCCTTGTAACGCACCTCGGTAAAGAAGTGCGCGTCCGGGGTACGCGTCTGCGGCACGTTCGAGCCCCAGGCGATGATGTAGTTGGAGTTGTACCAGTCGGCCGACTCCGGCACGTCGGTCTGCTCGCCCCACACCTGCGGCGAGGACGGCGGCAAGTCGCAGTACCAGTCGTAGAAGCTCAGGCACACGCCGCCGATCAGCGACAGGTAACGGCTGCCCGCGGCGTAGCTGACCATCGACATCGCCGGGATCGGCGAGAAGCCGACCACACGATCCGGGCCGTACTGCTTGACGGTGTAGACGTTGGCCGCGGCGATGATCTCGTTGACCTCATCCCAGCTGGAACGGATGAAACCGCCCATACCGCGCTTGCTCTTGTAGCTGGTCGCCTTGACCGGGTCTTCGACGATGCTCGCCCAGGCCTGCACCGGCGCCATGGTGGCCCGCGCTTCGCGCCAGAGCTTGAGCAGCGGCTTGCGCACCTTGGGGTACTTCAGGCGGTTGGCGCTGTAGATGTACCAGCTGTAGCTGGCGCCACGCGGGCAGCCGCGCGGCTCATGGTTGGGCAGGTCGTTGCGGGTGCGCGGGTAGTCGGTCTGCTGGGTTTCCCAGGTGATCAGGCCGTTCTTCACGTAGATCTTCCACGAACAGGAACCGGTGCAGTTCACCCCGTGGGTGGAGCGCACGATCTTGTCGTACTGCCAGCGCGAGCGGTAGACGTTCTCCCAGTCGCGCGATTCCTTGCGGGTCTCGCCATGGCCGTCGGCGAACTCCCCCTGCTTGCGATTGAAGAAGCGCAGCTGGTCGAGTATGTGGCTCATTTTCTCTTCCTCTCAGGCTGAGTGCGGGCGGCCCCGCGCTCGTCATTTCTTGGGTTGTGGCGGACTAGCATGGGGTCTCTGCGCCCTTGCGCGAGTACCACCACCAGGTGACCAGGATGCAGCTGACGTAGTAGCCAACGAACACGTACAGGGCGACCTCGGGCCCGCCGGTGAGGGCGATGGAGCTGCCGAAGGACTTGGGAATGAAGAAGGCGCCGAAGGCCCCGATTGCCGAGCTGAAGCCGAGCACCGCCGCCGATTCCTTGCCGGCCGCCTTGATCGCCTGTTCCTTCTCGGCGGCGCCCTTACCGGCGCTGAGGCGCTCGTGCAGGGTGCGGAAGATCACCGGGATCATGCGGAAGGTCGAACCGTTGCCGATGCCGGTAGTGACAAACAGCAGCATGAACATGGCCAGGAAACCGTAGAAGTTACCGCCCTGGCCGTGCTGCGGCAGGAAGGCGATCACCCCGAACACGGCGGCGATCATCAGCACGAAGTTCCACAGGGTCACCCGCGCACCACCGAGTTTGTCCGCCACCCAGCCGCCCAGCGGACGCACCAGGGCGCCGACCAGCGGACCGAGGAAGGCGAACTGCAGGGCGTTGACCCCAGGGAAGGAATGCTTGATCAGCAGCGGGAAGGCCGCAGCGAAGCCGATGAAGGAACCGAAGGTGGCCAAGTACAGCCAGCACATCAGCCAGTTGTGCTGGCGCTTGAAGATCACTGCCTGCTCGGCGAAGGACGCCTTGGCACTGGCCAGGTCGTTCATGCCGAACCAGGCCGCCAGAGTGACCGCCGCGATCAGCGGCACCCACACCAGGCCGGCGTTCTGCAGCCACAGCTGACTGCCGTCGGCCAGTTCCTGCGGCTTGCCGCCCACCGCACCGAACAGGCCGAAGCCGATCACCAGCGGTACCAGAAACTGCATGGCCGACACGCCCAGGTTACCCAGCCCGGCGTTCAGGCCCAGGGCGGTGCCCTGCTGCGCCTTGGGGTAGAAGAAGCTGATGTTGGACATGCTGGAAGCGAAGTTGCCGCCGCCGAAGCCGCACAGCAGGGCGATGATCACGAACACGCTGTAGGGCGTGCCCGGGTCCTGCACGGCCCAGCACATCCAGATAGAGGGAATCAGCAGCGAGGCAGTGCTCAGGGCGGTCCAACGGCGCCCGCCGAACACAGGCACCATGAAGGAATAGAAGATACGAAAGGTGGCCCCGGACAGCCCGGGTAGAGCCGCCAGCCAAAACAACTGGTCGGTGCTGAAGGCGAAGCCGATGGCGTTCAGGCGCACGATCACCGTACTCCACACCATCCATACGGCAAAGGCGAGGAACAGCGCAGGAATCGAGATCCACAGGTTACGGGTGGCGATGGCCTTGCCGGTGGAACCCCAGAAATGTGGGTCCTCCGGGCGCCAGTCCTCGATCACAGGCCCTTGCCGGGGCGGCTGCCCCATGGCCGGATTCTTGGTTGCGGACATGCTGAATCTCCTTGTCAGGAAGCAGAATTCATGGAAGCGGTGGAACCCGAACCCATGACTGGGGTTTTGCGAACCTCGCTGAAGTACATCCAGATCAGAGAAACCCAGACCACGCCGTACAACAGCATGAAGGCGGAAGAGCGCACTCCAGTGAGGTCGACCAGCACGCCGAACATGATCGGCAGGACAAAGCCGCCGAGGCCGCCGGCCAGGCCGACGATGCCGGACACCGCGCCCATGCGATCGGGAAAGTCGTTGGCGATGTACTTGAATACCGAGGCCTTGCCGAACGCCCAGGCGATGCCCATGACGAACATCAGCGCAGTGAACACCCAGACGTTGAGGCCGATATGGAAGGTGCGCGGGCCGTCGACCGTGTGCACGGTGAAGTCGGTCTGCGGGTAGGACAGAATGAACAGGCACACCCAGCTCACCCACATCACCCACCAAGTCACGCTGTGCGCGCCCCACTTGTCCGACATCCAGCCGCCGATGGCGCGCAGCAGGCCGCCCGGCAGGGAGAAGCAGGCGGCCAGCAGCGCCGCGCTCTGCAGGCTGAAGCCGTATTCCTGCACGTAGTACTTGGTCATCCACAGGGCCAGCGCGACGTAGCCGCCGAAGACGATCGAGTAGTACTGGCAGTAGCGCCAGACGCGCGGGTCTTTCAGGGTCTTGAGCTGTTCGCCCAGCGACACGCTGCTCGGCACCCGGTGCGCCTTGTTCTCGTAGGTGAGGAACCAGAACAGCAGCGCGGTGACGAACATGATCGCCGAGTAGACCTTGGGCACCATCTGCCAGCTGGCCGCGGCGATGATCGCCGGGGCGAGGAACTTGGTCAGCGCGGCGCCCGCGTTGCCGGCGCCGAAAATGCCCATGGCCAGGCCCTGGCTGGACTTGTCGAACCACTTGGCGACGTAGGCGATGCCGACCGAGAAGGAGCCGCCGGACAGGCCGACGAACAGGCCCAGGGCGAGAAATTGCCAGTACTGGGTCGCCTCGCCGATCAGGTAGATCGGCAGCACGCAGACCAGCATCAGCAGGAAGAACACGATGCGTCCGCCGAAGCGATCGGTGAGCATGCCCAGCGGCAGGCGCACCAGCGAACCGGTCAATACCGGCGTGGCGGCCAGCAGGCCGAACTCGGTCTCGTTGAGCTGCAGCAGTTCCTTGATGGGCACACCGAGCACCGCGAACATCATCCACACCATGAAGCAGATGGTGAACGCGGTGGTGCTCATCCCCAGCACCAACCCCTGTTGCACTTTGTGGCTCGCCATGAACGCTTTCCCCAAGCGGTTTTCATGGCTGCAGGCTATTGGCATGCCGTTCCGATCTATTGACCCAGATCAAGAAGCAACTCAGCCCCTCTGTCCTACCATGGGCTTCTCTACCACCAAAGTGGTAGAGCCACACATAAAGCAAAAATCCTTTTAAAACAGCACCTTATATACGATTAGAGCGCTTCGGAAGGTCCCACTTCAGGCCGCCGAACTCTTTGGAGGTAGCGCTGATGCTGACCTGGTTGAAAGGGTCGTTGCCGGCTCGAGCAGGACTCGCTGTAATGCTGATAGCCACGCTGGGACTGTGCAGCGCTTTCAGCGCCGTGCTGATCGCCTGGGTCAGTGAGGACGACGCAGCGGCCATCAACACCGCCGGCTCGCTGCGCATGGCCACCTACCGCCTCAACTGGCAGCTTGAAGCCACATCGCCCGCCGAGACCATCGAACGCCTGCGCGCCGACATGCAGCAGCGCTTGGACAGCCCGGCACTACGCCACATGCTCGGCGGCGAACGCAGCGGCTCCCTCTGGGCTGCGTTCGATGGCATCCAGCGGCACTGGCACCAGCAGATGCTGCCGGCCTTGGAAAGCGGCGACCGGACAGCCTTCCAGCAACAGTCGGAGGCCTTCGTCGGCCTGCTGGAAAACTTCGTCATGCAGTTGCAGAAGCAGAGCGAAAGACGCCAGGGCTGGCAGCAAAGCATCCAGGGCGCGTCCCTACTGCTCACCGTGGTGATCCTGCTGATAGGCATGTACGAGCTCCAGAACAGTGTGATCAACCCGCTGCAGGAACTGGTCGGGGCCACCGAGCGCTTTCGTGCTGGCAACCTCGACGCGCGCATCGAGTATCGCTCTCAGGACGAACTGGGGCAGATGGCTGACAGCTTCAACGCCATGGCCGATGCCATTGAGGAAAACCATCGCACGCTGGCATCGCGGGTCTCCGAGAAGACGCAGAACCTGGCGCAGAGCAATGCCGCCCTCGAGTTGCTCTACCAGAGCAGCCGCAGCATCGCCAGCAATCCGGCCAGCGCCGAGCGGCTGGACGAACTGATCGACAGGTTCCAGCAACGCCTGCCGGGACTGCGCCTAACCCTGTGCCTGCATGGCGACACCCAGGCGCCGGTGGAGCATCTGATCGCCTTACACGGCAACGAGTCGCGCGAGATCTGCGCGCGCAGTGACTGCGCCAGCTGCCCGCGCCATGCCGGGCCCAGCAACTTGAGCTTCGCCATAAGTTCCCAGGGCGTCGGGCTCGGCGAGCTACGCGCGCGCTACGAGGACGGCCACACCCCACGCCAGTGGGAGCAGGAGCTGATCCAGGCACTGGCCAACCTGATCGGCACAGCGCTGTCGCTGGAGCGTCAGCGCGAACAGGACAACCGCCTACTGCTGCTCGACGAGCGCACCACCATTGCTCGCGAGTTGCACGATTCACTGGCACAGGCACTGTCCTACATGAAGCTGCAAGTCAGCCGCCTGCAGACCCTGATCCGTCGCGGCGAGAGCAGTGAGACGCTAATGGAGGTCAGCGACGAATTGCGTGAAGGCCTGAACAGCGCCTATCGCCAACTGCGCGAACTGCTCACCACCTTCCGTCTGCAAATCCAAGATGGCGGCATCGAACAGGCGCTGGACGACACAGCCCGCGAGTTCGCCGAGCGCGGCAACCTTCGCGTGCTGCTCGACAGCGCGCCGCTGGCCTTCTGCCTCTCGGCCACAGAGCAGATTCACCTGCTGCAGATCGCCCGCGAGGCGCTCTCCAACTGCGCACGCCACGCCCTGGCCAACCAGGCCTGGGTGCATCTGCGCCAGTGCGGCGAGGAGGTCGAACTGCGGATCGAAGACGATGGCATCGGCATCGATCCCAACTTTGACAGCCGCCACCACCATGGCCTGAACATCATGCAGGAGCGCGCCCGCAGCCTCGGCGGCACGCTGCTCCTGTGCCACCGCGAGCCCCGCGGCACACAGGTTCGCCTGCGCTTCTGCCCGGAATTTCTGCGCCAACTGACGCCCGAGACGCCTTCATGAACGCTACCCTGCCCCACACCCTCATCCTAGTCGACGACCATCCTATGATGCGCCGCGGCCTACGCCAACTGATCGAACTGGAAGGCGACCTCACTGTCGTCGGCGAAGCCAATAACGGCTTCGAGGCCTGCACGTTGCTTGAGCGGCTAAACCCCGACCTGGTGGTACTGGACAACAACATGCCGCAACTCAATGGCGTGGAAACCCTAAAGCGTCTGCGCGAACAAGGGTTCGCCGGCAAGATCCTGCTATTCACCGTATCCGACGCCGAACACGACGTACGCGACGCCATGCGTTTTGGCGCCGATGGCTACCTGCTAAAGGACATGGAACCAGAGCATCTGATCGCCCGACTGCGCGAGGTACTGCGCGGCAACCTGGTGATAAGCCCATCGCTGACCACCGTGCTGGCCCAAGCCTTGCGTACCCCGCAGGGTGCCAGCTCTCTGGACCTGACCGAGCGCGAACGCCAGGTGCTGAAAATGATAGCCGCCGGACTGAGCAACAAGATGATCGGCAATAAGCTCGGTATCACCGAGGGAACGGTCAAGGTGCATGTGAAGAACCTGCTGCACAAGCTCGGCCTGCGCTCGCGAGTCGAGGCGGCCGTATGGGCACTGGAGAATCTCTAGCAACAACTTGTCTGCACGCTGGCATTGACTCACCTCCCGAAACTCACCTCGGTAACGGTTCTCTCGCTGTAACTCAATGCCTCGAACTCCACCTCAGTGGGTTGAGATGCCCTAGTCCAGCGTTCAGCCTAGGAACTGACAAGAAGGTCATGAGCTGTGTCAGGAACCGCACCGTCACTGCGTAACGGAACTTGATTCCCGTCAAGGGGCCATCCGCCGTATGCACTAGGGTAGGACCGTCACAACCTATAGAGACAACTCATGACCCACACAATCAGGCTCGTCCGAACGGTCACCCCGCACCCACTCCGGAGAAAGCCTTGAGATCCCTACTGCGCACCCTACTACTGCCCGGGCTGCCCACTTTCGAGGCACCGCTGAACGCCAATCAGCGCCGTTTTAAGGCCCTGCATCTCGCCAATCGGCAGGCCTTCCTAGGCCAGCAGGCCCTGCTCTACTGTCTGCTCGACGATCACGACATGGCCCGGCGTCATTGCCAGGCTTGCCTGGACGAGCTCAACAAGTGTTGCAGCCGCCTGCAAGCGCTCATGGAAGGGAGCGCCGAACAGCAACGCGTCGACACCCTGGCCCGGCTCTCGCAGGGCTACGCCCTGATGCTCGGCGCCAGCGAGGATGATGAATTGCGGCATGCGACACTCGCCGTCGGCGAGCTACTAATGCTGCGTTCTCTAGAAGTGGCCAAGCGACTCGCCGCCGGCTGTGACTCGCCCACTGCAAAGTGGTTGACGCAGTGCGGCCGGATCTATGCCTACAGTCAACGTACCCTGTGCGTACTGGCACTGAGCGAGTCGCTGTCCTTGCGCCTAGATCGAGCATCGCTACTGCTAACCTGCCACGAACACTGTCATCAGGCACTGGTCGAACTCGACCGGCTGGCCGCCTGCCACACCGAGGCAAACCAGTTGCTGCGCGAACTCGAGCAGTTGCATCAATGCTCATCCCGAGAGCCTGACGCCCCCTGGCTGCATCAGATCAGCACCAGCCTGCTGTTCAGCTTAAAGCGTCTGGAAGACTTCCACGCCTGAGTCTGCCTCTTTGGAGGTAACGCCTCGGAGGAATGGGCCACGCATGCGCGACCACCTAACATGCAGGACATGGAGGTGGACCATGCTTACCGATTCCACGACCCAATCTGCACTACGCAAGCATCACCTGTTCGACCGCCTGCCGCAGCCTCTCTTTCAGGAGATCTGTTGCCTGGCCATCCGAAGACGCTTGGAGGTCGGTGGCGTACTTTTCCACCAAGGCGATGCGGCAGACCGTTTCTACCTACTGCTCGATGGACGTATTACCCTGACCCGTGTGCTGCCAGAAGGCCAAGAAAAGCTAGTGGAGGTGATCTCGTCAGGGCAGAGCTTCGCTGAGGCGTTGATGTTCAGCGGCACCCGTTACTATCCTGTGACAGCCAGCGCGCTCAAGCCGAGCAGCCTGATTAGCATTGACGCAGGGCACTACCGGCACCTTCTTGAGGAGCAGCCCAAGACCTGTCTAGAGCTGCTCGGCCACCTGAGCGCACGCCTGCACCAGCGCCTCAACGAGATCGACACCCTGGCCCTGGGCAACGCCAGTCGGCGCGTGGCGCGCTACCTGTGCCAGGAACAGGAGGCTCGCAATGGCATCATCCAGCTCAGCGCACCCAAACGCCTGATCGCCACTCAGTTGGGCATCCAACCGGAAACATTCTCGCGCATCCTGCACCGCCTGATCGACGACGGCCTTATCGCCATGGAACGGCGAGTTATTCGTGTACTCGACCAGCCGCGATTGGCCAACTACCACGACTGAATGCAGCCCGCGAGGAGGTCAAATGCGCGATCCCAAGCTACCCCTGGTCTACTCCTGCTCCGGCTGCTCCAATGTCGCGCAGTTGGCCAACACTCTGGCGGTGCGCCTTGATCGCGCTGGTCTGGCGGAAATGTCCTGCATTGCCGGAGTCGGCGGACGAGTTGCCTCGCTAGTCAGCAAGGCAAATAGCGGTCGGCCGATCCTTGCCATCGACGGTTGCCGCCTGCAATGCGTACGCGGCTGCCTCGACCAGCATGGCGTACGCGCCAGCGAACACTTGGTGCTCAGCGAACAGGGCCTGAAGAAACGCTACGGTGAGGATTTCAGCGGCGAGACGGTCGAACAGATCTACCTCGAAGTGGTCGACCTACTGGCCGGCGAACGTATGCAGAAGCGTTTCCGGAGGCCGCAGTTGGTTGAGTGAGTCTCCGAGCCCCCAGCAATACTGCGCTGGAAGGAAGCTTAGCGGCGCCAAAATCTAAACGATAGATGCTGGCAGCACCTGAGGTGAAACTTTCCTTGCTTCTTCCAAAGCAGGGGCTCTTGCCCCCTCAAAATCAAGAAAAATAGACGGTTTCCACCCGGCCGCTGCGCTGGGTGGAGCCTCCGCGATTTTTCCTGATTTTTTCACGACCGCCTTAGTCGCCCTAGTCGGCAGGGGTTCATGCGCAGCGCAAGCGCAGAACCCTGAAGACGAAGGAGCGAAAGCCATGAGCGAAGAAATCAGGATCTACGTTGCCGACCTGGCCGCCTACAGCGCCGGTCATCTGCATGGCGTCTGGATCGATGCCACCCTGACGCTGGATGACATCCAGGCGCAAGTCGATGCCATGCTGGCGGCCTCGCCGGTCGAGGGGGCGGAGGAATACGCCATTCACGACTTTGAGGGCTTCGACGGCTACCGCCTCGGCGAGTACGAGGGACTCGAGAACGCCCATGAGATTGCGTGTTTCATTGAGGAGTACCCAGAGTTCGGCGGCGCTCTACTCGCTCACTTCAACGACCTGGAGCAGGCGCGCAAGGCGGCCGAGGAAGACTATTGCGGCTGCTACAGCTCGCTGGCCGACTACGCCCTGGAGCTGACCGAGGAAACCAGCAGCATTCCGACCCACCTGGCGATGTATATCGATTACCGCGCCATGGCCCGCGATATGGAATACAGCGGCGACGTGTTCACTCTGGAGAGCGTCACGACTGGCAACTGGTACGCGCCAGCTTCCACTGGGGCAAGGACCGCATCAACGACTATCGCCCTACCTGTGGAGTGACCAGCGAGGTGATTCATGCCCTGGATCTGGTCGGCTGGATCTGCCCACGTGCCGGCCAGCTCCGGCTCGATGGCGTGCTCGGTGTGCGCTCGGACTTTTCGATCTCGGGCGCAGAGGTGCTCGACAGCGTGCAGCTCACCGCCAGCCTGGGCGAGGCGCCGGTCACCGGCTACGCCAGCTTCGTCAACATCGTGCGCCAACGCACCGTGGATTTCAGCTTCGTCGATCGCGATGCCCGGCTGATCCATGCGCGTCTGGTGTTCGATACGCCCCGCTGGGATCACGACCAGCTGCGCATCTGGACACGCAACGCCAGTGGCGCCGAGGAGCTGTTGCACGCGTTCGCCACAGCTCCCGACGAGCCAGGGCTGGACACCCTGCACAAGCTTTCGCGGCTGTGCCGGCAGGTGGTGCGCGCCGTGGCACTCAAGGAACCGCCCCGCCAGCCCTTCGCCGGCCTCGACACCGCCGTGGAGTTGCAGCGCCTGCTCAACGACCTCGACAGCCATGCCCAAACCCCAGCACCGGCGCGCTACGTCCATGGCGAGACGCGCGTGCTGCTGGCCGAGGACAGCGACCTGGAAAGCCTCGGGTAACTCAATCACAAGGAGAACGACTATGTGTGGAATCGCTGGATGGCTGTCCTACAGCCAGAACCTGGAAACGCAACGCGACACCCTGCAGCGCATGACCGACACCATGGCCCTGCGCGGGCCGGATGCCGGCGGACTGTGGATCGACGGGCCGGTAGGCCTGGGTCATCGGCGCCTGTCGATCATTGATCTGGAAGGTGGTCGCCAACCGATGACCGCCATGCACGGTGGCCCGCACGAGATAGCCGCGATCACTTACAGCGGCGAGGTCTACAACTTCCGCGAGCTGCGCACCGAACTGCAACGACTTGGCCACCGTTTCGAGACCCGCAGCGACACCGAGGTGGTGCTGCGTGCCTATGTCGAATGGGGCGAGGCCTTCGTCGAGCGGCTCAACGGCATGTATGCCTTCGCCATCTGGGACCTGCGTTCGCAGGAGCTGCTGCTGATCCGTGACCGCATGGGCGTCAAGCCGCTGTACTACTTCCCCACCTCCGACGGCGTGGTGTTCGGCTCAGAGCCCAAGGCATTGCTGGCCAACCCGCTGGTGCCGCGCAAAGTGCGTGCAGACGGCCTGCGCGAAATCCTGGAGATGGTGAAGACGCCAGGCCATGCCGTGTTCGATGGCATGCGCGAGGTGATGCCGGGCGAGATCGTGCGCATCAACCGTCAGGGCCTGGGCCGCCGCCACTACTGGAAGCTGGAGGCGCGCGAGCACACCCACTCGCTGGACGAGACCATTCGCCATACCCGCGACCTGCTGGAGGACATCGTCGACCGCCAGATCGTCGCCGACGTGCCGCTGTGCAGCCTGCTCTCCGGCGGCCTGGACTCCTCGATCATTACCGCGCTGGCGTCGAAGAAGCTGCTGGCCGCCGGCAAGGAAAACATCCGCTCCTTCTCCGTCGACTTCGTCGACCACGGCAGCGGCTTCACCGGTGATGCCGTGCGCGGCACGCCGGATGCGCCCTTTGTGCGTGACCTGGTGGAGATGATTCGCTCCAGCCACCAGGAGATCGTCCTCGACAGCCGCGAGCTGGCCGATCCGGCGTTGCGTGCGCAGATCGTTCGCGCCCTTGACCTACCACCGGCCTTCTGGGGCGACATGTGGCCATCGCTCTACCGACTGTTCCAGGAAGTGCGCAAGCACTCGACCGTGGCGCTGTCCGGCGAGAGCGCGGACGAGGTGTTCGGTGGCTACCGCTGGTTCCACGATCCAGAGGCGATCCAGGCCGATACAGCCGGCGCCGCGCTTGCAGCCGAGCCGCTACGCCGATGCACCGGCGCCACGGGCGGACGACTGGAGCGGCCTGGCCGTGCCTGCGGCCGTTGACGCTTCAGCGGCCGACCTGAGCGACGGCGAGGCCATCGAGGACGGCGGTCCACGCCGTCAGCCCGAGCTAGCAGAGCTCGCCCAGTTGCCGGATCACGACGAGTTAACCAG
>CAMPIF010000039.1 GCA_946886245.1 Ectopseudomonas composti
GGATGAAGCTGATCAACTCCACGCGCTGTTGTTCGGCCTTGGCGCGGAAGATGTCGAGGCAGTCCTCGATCAGCGCGCCAAGGTCGAACTGCACGTCGTCCAGTTCGATCTGCCCGGATTCGAGCTTGGAGATGTCGAGGATTTCGTTGATCAGGGTGAGCAGCTCGTTGCCCGAACTGTGGATGGTCTGCACGTAGTCACGCTGCTTGGCTGACAGCGGCGTGCCCAGCAGCAGTTCGGTCATGCCCAGCACACCGTTCATCGGCGTGCGGATCTCGTGGCTGATCTTGGCCAGGAACTCGGCCTTGGCCTTCAGCTCGGCACTGCTGGCGGCCAGGGCGGTGCTTTCCTGCAGGGTGTCGCGCTGGATCTGCCGCTGCCGCTCGGTCAGCGAAACGCTGAGGATCAGTCCGGCCAGGGTGGCGACACTGAACACGCCCAGTACCAGCCAGCCCGGATTGAGCTGATCGAAGCCCAGCAGCACCGGCACGAAGAAACCGAAGCCCATGTTGAAGACCAGCATGCCCACGGTGATCAGGCGTGCCGGCTGATAACCGGAGCGCCAGTGCCGGCTGCTTACCAGCAGCAGATTGATCGAGCTCATGACCACCAGCAGGTAGACCAGCGAGCTGTACCAGAACAGCCCGGTGACGACGATGCACAGGGCGTAGGCCAGTACCAGCAGGGCATTGCCCTGCAGCAGGCGATTGAGTGGGCTGTGTTGAACGGGCGTGCCGTGCATGAATCCCAGGCCAAAGGCCAGGACGCTGAAGGCGGCGAACAGCGCGGAGAGGTCGGCGACCAGTGACTGGTTGTAGCCCAGGCTGGGCAACCACTGGGCGAAGATGCCGAGATTGGCTGCCGAGCATACGGCCAGGCCGATGTTCACCCCGGCCAGCCACAGGCCGCTGGCGCTGCGGCTATAGAGGAAGCGGATGAGGTTGTACAGGGTCAGCAGCAGCAGGGCACCGAACAGCATGCCGTAGAGGTAGGCGGGCTTTTCCAGGCTGACCAGTTCGGCCTGATCCATCACCTTGAACCAGGTCATCAGCGGGTGGTTGGAGGTCAGGCGCACATAGGCGACGCGGGCCTGGCCGTCATTCGGCAACGGCATCAGGTAGAAGCGCGACGGCAGCGGTCGCGAATCCAGCGGCATGGCCTCGCCGGTGTGCAGGTTCTGCTCCAGCACACCGTCTCTCAGCAGGTAGTAATCGAGGTACTGCACCCGTGGTGAGAAGATCCACAGCCAGGCGGGCTGCTGCTGCGCTGCGAACTCGGCACGCAGCCAGACGGCGTGGTCACTGGGCGGGAAGGTGAAAGATTGCTTGCTGAGGGGCTTGAACTGCTGGCGCTGGGCGCGGACTTCTTCGAGACCCAGACGGGCGCTGGCGTCGACCAGATAGGACCAGCTGTGCGGGCCTGTCGGGGCTGAGTTCGCACTGGCTGTCAGCGCAAGGCTGAGAAACAGCATGCTGGCGAGTAGTCCGATGGCAATCCTGAGCCGGCGCACGGGCAAAATCCTTCTAAATGAGTGGCCGGATTATAGCCAAGCATCTGCTCGCGGGAACATGGTGCAGTCAGGCATTTTTAAGGCTTTTTGTGGGTAAAAGCCGCCTTTTTACCGGACTGCACCCTGCTTATCAGGCTTCGCCGCGCTCGCGGGCGATGGCCCGATAGCCGATATCGTGACGGTGGAACATGCCGTTCCAGCGAATCTTCTCGGCCAGGCGGTAGGCTTGCTGCTGGGCATCGGCGACGCTGGCGCCGATGGCGGTGGCGCAGAGTACGCGACCGCCAGCGGTAACGATCTGGCCGTCCTTCAGTGCGGTACCGGCGTGGAACACCTTGCCGTCGAGCTTGGCGGCTTCATCCAGACCTTCGATGACATCGCCCTTGGCGTAGTCGCCCGGGTAGCCACCGGCGGCCAGCACCACGCCCACGGTCGGGCGCGGGTCCCAGGTCGCTTCGACCTTGTCCAGTGCCTTGGCCAGGGCAGCCTCGACCAGCAGCACCAGGGAGCTTTCCAGGCGGCACATGATCGGTTGGGTTTCCGGGTCGCCGAAGCGGCAGTTGAACTCGATGACCTTGGGCTTGCCAGCCTTGTCGATCATCAGGCCGGCATAGAGGAAGCCGGTGTAGACGTTGCCTTCGCTGGCCATGCCGCGCACGGTCGGGTAGATCACCTCGTCCATCACGCGCTTGTGCACCTCGGCGGTGACCACCGGCGCCGGCGAGTAGGCGCCCATGCCACCGGTGTTCGGGCCGCTGTCGCCGTCGCCGACGCGCTTGTGATCCTGGCTGGTGGCCATCGGCAGCACGTTCTCGCCGTCGACCATGACGATGAAGCTGGCTTCTTCGCCATCGAGGAACTCCTCGATCACCACGCGCGAGCCGGCCTCACCGAAGGCGTTACCGGCGAGCATGTCGCGCACCGCGTCTTCGGCTTCGGCGAGGGTCATGGCGACGATCACGCCCTTGCCAGCGGCCAGGCCGTCGGCCTTGATCACGATCGGTGCGCCTTTCTCACGCAGGTAAGCCAGCGCCGGCTCGATCTCGGTGAAGTTCTGGTAATCGGCGGTGGGGATCTTGTGCCGTGCCAGGAAATTCTTGGTGAACGCCTTGGAGCCTTCCAGCTGGGCGGCTGCGGCGGTGGGGCCGAAGATATCCAGCTTGCGGCTGCGGAACAGGTCGACCACGCCTTTGACCAGCGGCGCTTCCGGGCCGACGATGGTCAGTTGCACGTTCTTCTCGGCAAAGTCAGCCAACTGCTCGATGGCCAGCACGTCGATGGCGACGTTCTCGCACTTGGGCTCGACGGCTGTGCCGGCGTTACCCGGGGCGACGAAGATTTTCTCGACGCGCGGATCCTGCGCCACTTTCCAGGCCAGGGCGTGTTCGCGACCGCCGCTGCCGATGATCAATACGTTCATGTCTGTCTCCTTGTGGAGGCGGGCCGTTGGCCCGGTTGGTGGATAAGAAAAGCGTTATCCACCCTACGAATTCCGAGGTCGCGATGAAGCCGGTAGATGCTAGGCGCCCCGGGTTTCGACAAGCGGAGTTGCCTACTGGCAATGAGCATTGGCGGAACCCGGGGCAACAACGCAGATGCCGGTTTCAGTGCGGCCGATTTTAGTGCCTGAAGTGGCGCATGCCGGTAAACACCATGGCAATCCCGGCTTCGTCGGCGGCGGCGATCACTTCGTTGTCACGCATCGACCCGCCCGGCTGGATCACCGCGGTGATACCGGCCTTGGCGGCGTTGTCGATGCCGTCGCGGAAGGGGAAGAAGGCGTCCGACGCCATGACCGCACCGGGCACTGGCAGGCCAGCGTGCTCGGCCTTGATGCCGGCGATGCGCGCGGAGTTGACGCGGCTCATCTGGCCGGCGCCGACACCCACGGTCTGACGGTTCTTGGCGTAGACGATGGCGTTGGATTTGACGAACTTGGCCACTTTCCAGGCGAAGATCAGGTCGTGGATTTCCTGCTCGCTCGGCGCGCGCTGGGTAACTATCTTCAGGTCGGACGCTGCGATCATGCCGATGTCGCGGCTCTGCACCAGCAGACCACCGTTGACGCGCTTGAAGTCCCAACCCGCAGCACGCTCGGCCGGCCACTCGCCGCATTCGAGCAGGCGCACGTTGGCTTTGGCGGCCACCACTTCACGGGCGGCGGCGCTGATTTTCGGGGCGATGATCACTTCGACGAACTGGCGCTCGACGATGGCCTTGGCGGTTTCGCCATCGAGCTCGCGGTTGAAGGCGATGATGCCGCCGAACGCCGATTCGGTATCGGTGGCGTAGGCCAGGTCGTAGGCCTTGCGGATGCCGCCTTCGTCTTCCGGTACCACGGCCACGCCGCAGGGGTTGGCGTGCTTGACGATGACGCAGGCCGGCTTGACGAAGTTCTTCACGCATTCCAGCGCGGCGTCGGTGTCGGCCACGTTGTTGAACGACAGTTCCTTGCCCTGCAGCTGGATCGCGGTGGAAACGCTGGCTTCGCCCTTCTTCGCCTCGACATAGAACGCCGCGCTCTGGTGCGGGTTCTCGCCGTAGCGCATTTCCTGCGCCTTGACGAACTGGCTGTTGAAGGTGCGCGGGAAGGCGCCGCGACCTTCGGTGGACAGGGTGTCACGCGCCTGGTCGATGGTGCCCAGGTAGTTGGCGATCATGCCGTCGTAGGCCGCGGTGTGCTCGAAGGCCTTGAGCGCCAGGTCGAAGCGCTGGGCGTAGCTCAGGCCGCCGGCCTTGAGGGCGGCGACGATGCCGGCGTAATCGCCGGTGTTGACCACGATGGCAACATCCTTGTGGTTCTTCGCCGCGCTGCGGACCATGGTCGGGCCGCCGATGTCGATGTTCTCGATGGCGTCGGCCAGGTCGCAATCAGGCTTGGCCACGGTGGCTTCGAAGGGATAGAGGTTGACCGCCACCAGGTCGATCGGCTTGATGCCGTGCTCGTCCATCACCGCGCCGTCCAGCGCACGACGGCCGAGGATGCCGCCATGGATCTTCGGGTGCAGGGTCTTGACGCGGCCGTCCATCATCTCCGGGAAGCCGGTGTAGTCGGCTACTTCCACTGCGGCTACGCCGTTGTCCTTGAGCAGCTTGTAGGTGCCGCCGGTGGAGAGAATCTCGACACCGAGGGCGGCCAGTTCGCGAGCGAATTCGAGGACACCGGTCTTGTCGGAAACGCTGATCAGCGCGCGGCGGACGGGCAGAAGGGTGGTCTGGTCGGTCATTTCACTATCCATCAGAGCGGGGATATCAGCAAAAAAGGCGGCTCATGCGGGCCGCCCTTTTCGGGAGTTCTGGGTTACAGCAGGTCGTACTGCTTGAGCTTCTTGCGCAGCGTTCCGCGGTTCAGGCCGAGCAGTTCGGAGGCCTTGGTCTGGTTACCTTTCACATGATTCATGACGGTTTCCAGCAGCGGCGCTTCGACTTCGGTGAGCACCAGGTTGTACACGTCGGTGACGTCCGCGCCCTCGAGATGGGCGAAGTAATTGTGCAGCGCCTTCTCCACGGCGCCGCGCAGGGTCTGGCCCTCTTCGCTCGGCGTGTTCAGGTGCTGTTTAAGGCTGGTGTTGTCACTCACGGGTGCAATTCCACTCACTAGGGTCTCTGTCATCAACGTCATGCGGCCACCTCGTTTCCATCGTTGTGCCGTTCGCGGAAGAACGCGCGAACGTGGGCGCACTGTGCGTCCGTACTGTCCAGACGGTTGAATTGGGCGCGAAACTCCCTGGCGCCCGGCAGGGTTGCCAGATACCAGCCGACATGCTTGCGGGCGATACGCGTGCCCATCAATTCGCCGTAGAAGGCGTGCAGTGCGGCCAGGTGTTCTAGCAGAATGCGTTCCACTTCGAGCAGGCTCGGTGCCGGCAGGGTTTCGCCGGTACGCAGGTAGTGCTCGATCTCACGGAAGATCCACGGCCGCCCTTGGGCGGCGCGACCAATGAGCAGGGCGTCGGCGCCAGTGGCGTCGAGCACGGCCTTGGCCTTCTGTGGAGAGTCGATGTCGCCATTGGCGAACACCGGAATCGATATCGCCTGCTTGATGGCGGCGATGGTGTCGTACTCGGCTTCGCCGGTGTAAAGGTCGGCGCGGGTGCGGCCGTGTACGGAAAGCGCAGCGATGCCGGCATCTTCGGCGATTTTCGCCACGGTAATGCCGTTCTTGTTCTGGCGGTCCCAGCCGGTGCGAATCTTCAGCGTCACCGGCACGTCCACCGCACCGACCACGGCAGCGAGGATTTCCCGTACCAGCGGTTCGTCGCGCAGCAGGGCGGAGCCGGCGGCCTTGTTGCAGACCTTCTTGGCCGGGCAGCCCATGTTGATGTCGATGATCTGCGCGCCCAACTCGACGTTCTTGCGCGCCGCGTCGGCCATCATCTGCGGGTCGCCACCGGCGATCTGTACCGAGCGTGGCTCGGGATCGCCGGCGTGCAGCAAGCGCAGGCTGGACTTGCGGCTATTCCACAGGCGCACATCGCTGGTGACCATCTCCGACACCACCAGGCCGGCGCCGAGACGGCGGCACAGCTGGCGGAACGGGCGATCGGTGACGCCGGCCATGGGAGCCAGGATCAACCGATTGGGCAATGTGTAAGGGCCAATACGTGGGGCCGACATGGGGCGTCCCTGCTTGTTGGTGCGCAGTTGAGACAAAGGGCGATCAACACCCGCCCTCCACTGTGTCCTCAGGGGAAACGGCGGTGGGTCGGTGCTCGCGAAAGGGTGGGCATGATACCCGCTCTGGATGACCGGATAAAGGTCGTTTTGAACAAATTCTGAACAGCTATGGGCTTATCGCCAGTAGTTAGATGGAAGGCCTGCGACCACGGGTCGCGCCGTCTCCAGGCTACTCGGGCGAGTGGAAGCTCAGGCTGTAGTTCACCGCGCGGGTGCCCGGATCAAGGATGTCCAGGGAGATGTGGATGGGCGTCTGCGGTGGCATCTCGCTCTGTCCGGCCAGCTCGCCGGCCAGGTACTCGCTGGGTTTGAAGCGACGACTGGCGACCAGTTGGCCACCCAGGTCGGCGAAGCGCATCTCCAGCAGTGGGAAGGGCTGGGCGAAGGAGGCGCGGTTATAAAGGATGGCGTCGACGATCAGGGCGCCGGAGAACTCCGGGTGGCTGCGTACCACCAGGTTGCTGCTGCGAATCTGGCTGATGTCGACTTTCGAGGGCAGGGTGCAGCCAATGTTCGGGCACAGTTGTTCGAACCAGGGGCGATAGCGGTCCTGGCGTGCCAGTTCATCGAAGTTGTAGGCGGCGTATTGTGCCAGCAGGCCGCCAGCCGCCAGCAGGTTGAGCAGCCCCCAGCCGAACAGGCGCCCCCATGACGTGCCCTGTGGCTGGCGCCAGTCGAGTTGCAGGGGTTCGTCGTCCAGTTCGAACAGGCGCTCCTCGCGCAGACCCGGCTCGCTGCGCACTACCTTGGGTGCTTCACGCTCCGTGCGCAGGTCTTCGTCCCGTTGCTCCGGTTCGCTCTGCTCGTCGTGGAGATCACCCAGGCGCGGCTCCGCGGATTCGTCGAGGTCCTCGGCGATGGTCTGCTGCTTGTGGGATGTGGCGGGAGGAACGAACTCAATGGCAGCCTTGGGCTCAGGTGCAGCGGCGGGCTCCGGCTGCTCTTCGGTGGGTTGCAGCTCGAAGCTGTTGCGCTCGCGCTTGACTGGCTCGTCGCGCAGCAGGGCTTCGGCCCAGGCTTCGTCATGCACGTCTTCGTGTTCGTCCGTCGCGCGGCTGGCGAAATTCTCGGCATGGCGCGGCGCCTGTTCCAGTGCGAGGAACTGCTGTGACAGCTGCTGTTCCTGCTCTTCCAGCCTGGCCAGTTCCTCGTCGAGATCGAGGCTGTCGAGGTCGAGGTCGTCATGAATCCACAGGGTGTCGTCGGCGGACTTGGCCACTGGCGGCTTGGTGCCGGTGTCGGCTTGAGCCTTGACCGCAGTGCTTGCCGTTCTGGTTGTCGCTGGCGCAGGTGCGGCTGCACGGGGGCCGAACAGTTGCTCGGCGGCGTTGAACACGTGCAGGCAGGCACCGCAGCGTACTGCGCCATGGGCAGCAGCCAGCTGCGCCTGGCTGACGCGGAAGCTGGTACGGCAATTGGGGCACTGGGTGACGTGGCTTTCGCTCATGCGCGGGTCCGGAAAATCCAAGCGGCTAGTCTAACGCAACGACTGCGCGCGGTTCAGCGCTTGACGCCGCTGATGCGCACCCAGCCGTCCTTGATGGCCGTCGGGTCGAGGTCGAAAGCGCCTGCGTAGGCGGCGCGGACTTCCTCGGCCTGCTCGGCGAGGATACCCGACAGCGCCAGGCGTCCACCGCCTTTGACCAGTGTGGTGATCTGAGGTGCCAGGGAAACCAGCGGGCCGGCGAGGATGTTGGCGACGACCACGTCGGCAGGCTGCTGCGGCAGGTCGGCAGGCAGATACACCGGGAAGCGCGCCGGATCGATGCCGTTGCGCGAGGCATTGTCGCGCGAGGCTTCCAGGGCTTGCGGGTCGATATCGGTGCCCGCTGCCTGCGGCGCACCGAGCAGCAGCGCGGCGATGGCGAGGATGCCCGAGCCGCAACCGAAGTCGAGCACGCTGCAGTTGTCCAGGTTCTGGCCATCGAGCCATTCCAGGCACAGTGCGGTGGTCGGATGG
The DNA here is from genome assembly GCA_946886245.1 of Ectopseudomonas composti. The sequence continues at coordinate 8,148 of CAMPIF010000039.1, forward strand.
GTGCCGGTGCCGAAGGCCAGGCCCGGATCGAGTAGCAGGTTGACCGCGTCCGGCTCCGGCGCGGCGTGCCAGCTCGGCACGATCCAAAGGCGCTGGCCGAAGCGCATGGGCTGGAAGCCATCCATCCAGCTGCGCTCCCAGTCCTGATCCTCGAGGCGCTCGACATGATGCTCCGGCAGCGCGCCGCCACAGAGCAGCTGCAGGTGGGCGAGCAGGGCGGTTTCGTCGGTGTCGGCCTCGAACAGGGCCAGCAGGTGAGTATTCGACCACAGCGGCGTGGTACCCAGGTCCGGCTCGAAGATCGGCTGATCTTCGGCGTCCATGAAGGTTACCGACACAGCGCCGACTTCCAGCAGGGCATCCTCGTAGGTTTCTGCCTGCTCAGGAGTGATGGCGAGACGGACTTGTAACCAGGGCATGAGAAACCTCGAAAGCATGTGGAACGGTTTGGCCGCGCAGCTTACTTGAACGGATGGCCGGCCGGCCAGTTCGGCTATCGGCCGGAAACGACAAGGGCTGCCCGAGGGCAGCCCTTGTTTAGCACTTCAGTCATGACCTCGCGAGCTAGAGCGAGACAAGGCAAAAACGGTCGAGGGAGCGGAGCTTACATTTGTAAGTGAGCATTCCGAGGTCGTTTTTAACGCCGTATCGCCGACGCGCAGCTGGTCATTGGAGTCAGTGCTTGTCCATACCCAGTTTCTTTTCCAGGTAATGGATGTTCACGCCACCTTTGACGAAACCCTTGTCGCGGGTCAGGTCGCGGTGCAGCGGCACGTTGGTCTTGATGCCGTCGACCACGATCTCGTCCAGAGCGTTGCGCATGCGCGCCATGGCCTCGTCACGGTCCTTGCCGAAGGTGATCAGCTTGCCGATCAGCGAGTCGTAGTGCGGCGGAACGCTGTAGCCGCTGTACAGGTGCGAGTCGACGCGAACGCCATTGCCGCCCGGCGCATGGAAATGCTTGACCTTGCCGGGGCTGGGCATGAAGTTGTCCGGGTCTTCGGCGTTGATCCGGCACTCCACCGAGTGACCGAGGATCTTCACGTCTTCCTGCTTGATCGACAGCGGGTTGCCAGCGGCGATGCTGAGCATCTCCTTGACGATGTCGATCCCCGTGACCATCTCGGTGACCGGGTGCTCCACCTGAACGCGGGTGTTCATCTCGATGAAGTAGAAACGACCGTCTTCATAGAGGAACTCGAAGGTGCCGGCGCCACGGTAGCCGATCTCGATGCAGGCATCGACGCAGCGCTTGAGCACTTCGGCGCGGGCCTTCTCGTCGATCAGCGGGGCCGGAGCCTCTTCGATCACCTTCTGATGACGGCGCTGCAGCGAGCAGTCACGGTCGTACAGGTGAATCGCGTTGCCCTGGCCGTCGGACAGCACCTGGACTTCGACGTGGCGCGGGTTGCCGAGGAACTTTTCCAGATAGACCATCGGGTTGCCGAACGCAGCACCGGCTTCGGTGCGGGTCAGCTTGGCCGATTTGATCAGGTCTTCTTCCTTGTGCACCACGCGCATGCCGCGACCACCGCCGCCGCCAGCGGCCTTGATGATCACCGGGTAGCCCACTTCACGGGCGATGCGCAGGGCCTCGATCTCGTCTTCCGGCAGCGGGCCGTCGGAACCGGGTACCACCGGAACGCCGGTTTTGATCATGGCTTCCTTGGCCGATACCTTGTCGCCCATCAGGCGGATGGTGTCGGCTTTCGGGCCAATGAAGGCAAAACCGGAGTTCTCCACCTGTTCGGCGAAGTCGGCGTTCTCGGCGAGGAAGCCGTAGCCCGGATGGATGCCCGTGGCACCGGTCAGTTCAGCTGCGCTGATGATGGCCGGGATGTTCAGGTAGGACTGAGCGCCAGCTGCCGGACCAATGCAGACGGACTCGTCGGCCAGGCCCAGGTGCATCAGTTCGCGGTCGGCGGTGGAGTGCACGGCCACCGTCTTGATACCCAGCTCCTTGCAGGCGCGCAGGATACGCAGGGCGATTTCGCCACGGTTGGCGATAAGAACTTTTTCCAGCTTCTGCATTGCAGGCTCCCCGTGCATCAAACGATGGTGAACAGGGGTTGGTCGTACTCAACCGGCTGGCCGTTTTCCACCAGGATGGATTCGATCACACCGCTGGCTTCGGCTTCGATGTGGTTCATCATCTTCATCGCTTCGACGATGCAGAGGATGTCGCCCTTCTTCACGGTCTGACCAACTTCGACGAAGTTGCCCGAGGTCGGCGAAGCGGCGCGATAGAAGGTGCCGACCATCGGCGAACGGGCCACGGTGCCGTTCAGTTTCGGTGCGGCGGCCGGGGCGGCTTCAGCGCCCGGAGCGGCTGCGGCGACAGGCGCCGCGACCGGAGCCGGAGCCGGTGCGTACATCGGCTGCGGGGCATAGGCCGGTTGCTTGCTGTGACGGCTGATGCGTACGGACTCTTCGCCCTCTTTGATCTCCAGCTCGTCGATACCGGACTCTTCCAGCAGCTCGATCAGTTTCTTGACTTTACGGATATCCATGAATGGTCAACTCCCAGAGGTGAGGTAGGACTTGTCTACCAGGCTACGCGTCAGGCGCGCCCGGTCAGTTGTTCGAGTGCCGCTTCCAGGGCCAGCCGATAACCGCTGGCGCAAAGGCCGCAGATCACCCCTACTGCAACGTCGGAAAAATAGGAGTGATGGCGGAAAGGTTCACGCTTGTGCACGTTGGACAGATGCACTTCGATGAATGGGATGCTCACTGCCAGCAATGCGTCACGTAATGCGACGCTTGTGTGGGTAAAAGCGGCAGGATTGATCAGGATGAAGTCGACACCTTCACCCTTTGCGGCGTGAATGCGGTCGATCAATTCGTACTCGGCATTGCTTTGCAGGTACAACAGATGATGGCCCGCCTCGCGTGCGCGGCGTTCCAGATCCTGATTGATCTCGGCGAGGGTGGTGGCGCCATATTTGTCGGGCTCGCGGGTGCCCAGCAGATTCAGATTGGGGCCGTGCAGCACCAGTAGGGTGGCCATGGTCGCGTTCCTTGTTGTTCAGGCTGCGCCGGACTATGCCGCAGCTGCGCGATGTCAGCAATAGTCGACACGATGCCTGCTGTTTACGGCAGAAATATGACTATAGCGCTGGTTTCGGTCGTCGCCAGGGCATTTGCAACGTGCGGGCGATGATTGCGTCGCCAGCGTTCAACGACCTGCCTGGCGGCTGCTGGCCTGATCCAGGCGGCCAGCGAAGGTGGCGGCATCGACCTCACCTACGACACGCAGATCGAGCCATTCGTCACCATTGCCGGCGAACAGCTGGATGGCAGGCGGGCCGAACATCTTGTAACGGTCCAGCAGGGCGCGCTGGGCGGCGTTGCTTTCGGTGATGTCGAAGCGGATCAGGTGCCAGCCAGCGAGCTTGCTGCCGACTTCGGCATTGCCGAATACCTCGCGTTCGATGACCTTGCAGCTGATGCACCAGTCGGCGTACCAGTCCAGCAGCAGCGGCTGACCGGCGGCTTTGGCCGCGGCCAGCGCTGCGTCCAGTTCGGTGGGGCTGCTCAGGGTTTGCCAGGCACCGCTCTTGGCGCTGCTCTGGCTGGCGCCCGCCTGCAACTGGCCGAGCGGTTTGAGCGGATCGCTCGCACCCTGCAGGGCGCCGACCCAGGCGGCCAGGGCATAAACCAGCAGGGCCAGGCCGGCGATCTGACCGAGTTTCTGCCGGTGCGTCTTGGGGCCGAACTCCAGCGCGCCGAGGAACACCGCCACGCCGCCAGCCAGCAGACCCCAGAGGGCCAGGCTGAGACTGCCCGGCAGCACGCGCTCGAGCAGCCAGACGGACACGGCCAGGAGCATCACGCCGAAGGCGTTGCGCACGCTGACCAGCCACGGGCCGGACTTCGGCAGCAAGGCACCGCCGCCCGCGCCGAACAGCACCAGGGGCGTACCCATGCCCAGGCCCAGGGCGAACAGTTGCAGGCCACCACCGACGGCGTCGCCGGTGCTGCTGATATAGAGCAGCAAGGCTGTCAGGGGGGCGGTGATGCAGGGCGACACGATCAGGCTCGACAGCACGCCCAGGGTCGCGGCCCCGGCGATGGTGCCGCCCTGGGTCTGGCTGGCGCGCTGGTCGAGGCGCTCGCGTATGAAGGTCGGCAGGCGCAGTTCGAATACGCCGAACATCGCCATGGCGAACAGGCTGAAAAAGGCGGCGAAGGGCACCAGGATCCAGGGCGACTGCAACATGGCCTGCAGGTTGAGGCCGGCACCGAACAGCCCCATCAAGGCGCCGAGCACGGCATAGCAGGCCGCCATCGGCAGCACGTAGGCGAGCGACAGGACCAGCCCACGGGCATTGCTCGGGCGCCCGCGCAGCACCACGCCGGAGAGGATCGGCAGCATGGGCAGCACGCAGGGGGTGAAGGTCAGCCCCAGTCCGGCGAGGAAGAACAGCGCCAGGTCTTTCCAGTTCCACTCGGTCTTCTGCAGGTCGGTGATGCTGGCGGGCATCTCGCCAATTTCGATGAACTCGGTCTCGGGCGGGTAGCACAGGCCCTTGTCGGCACAACCCTGGTAGCCCACCTGCAGGCGCAGCGGGCGGTTGTTCGGGTTGTCCAATGGCACGCGGATATCCAGCACGCCGTAGTACACCTCGACATCGCCGAAGAATTCATCGTGCTTGGCTTCGCCTGCCGGCAATTCGGCTTCGCCGAGCGCCAGGTCGACCGGTTCGACGCTGAAATTGAAGCGATGACGATAGAGGTAGTAACCCTCGGTCGCGACGAAGCGCAGCGTCACGGCCTGTGCGTCGCTGCTCACCAGGCTCAGCTTGAAGGCCTCGCGCACCGGCAGGAAGTCGCTGCTGTTGTTCAGCGGCTCGCCAATCGGCGAGGCGGCCGGGCGCTGGTCGAACAGATTGGCGCTGGCGGGCAGGCTCAGGCAGAGCAGAAACAGGGGAAGCAGCAGTCGACGCAGTGACATCGGGCGAATATCTCGGCGAAAGGTGGCGGCATGATACCGGAAAGCGCCCGCCCGTATCGTCGTCGCCGCGCCGGGACGTCGATTGCCGGAGATGAGCGCCACCTTGGAGGAGGCCGGCCTCGTCGAGTTCCCGCGCAGATCAAGCCTGCGCTGTCGTGTCGCAGGCGCTCAGACGCGAAACGCCTGTACGGCGCTGTGCAACTGGCCGCCCAGGTGCAGCAGGCGTTCACTCTCGCTGCGTCCGTTGGCGATCAGGCCGAGGTTGTCGTCGCCCAGTTGGTGGATGCGTTCGCCGTGTTCGCGAATCTCGCTGACCGCATCGCTCTGCTGGGCGGTGGCCTCGGCAATGCGCTCTGCCATGCTGGCGATGGTGCGGATGGCGCTGACGATCTCGTCCAGCGCGCCATCGGCGGCCTCGGCCTTGCCGGCGGTGGCTTCGGCATGTTCGACCTGGGCGCGCATGGCCTGTACCGACTGGTGCGCAGCCTGTTGCAGGCGGCCGATGACATCCTGGATTTCCGCCGTGGCGCTGCCGGTGCGCTGCGACAGTGAGCGTACTTCGTCGGCGACCACGGCAAAGCCACGACCGGCCTCGCCGGCGCGAGCGGCCTCGATGGCGGCGTTGAGGGCGAGCAGGTTGGTCTGTTCGGCAATACCGCGAATCACCGTGAGCACACTGCCAATGGTGGCGGTCTCGTCGGCCAGGCGCTCGATGGCCTGGGCGTTGTCCTGCACCTCGCTGACCAGGGCGTGCAGCCCTTGCAGGCTCTGGCCGATGACCTGCTGGCCCTGGACCAGGGCGCGGTCTGCGTCGCGGCTGGCGTCGGCGGTCTGGCTGGCGTCCTGGGCGACCTGGCCGATGGTCGCTTCCAGCTCGCCCAGCGCGTCGCGGATCAGCGCGGTATCGCCGGCCTGGCGTTCGGCGCCGCCGTGCAGGCCACCGCTGAGATCGGCCAGGGTGCGGCTGGAGCCGGCGACATGCTCGGCATGGCCGCGGATGCTGGCGACCAGCTCCACCAGATAGCGGCGCAGGTGATTGAGCGAGTCTTCGATGTCGCGCAGCTCGCGGGTGCGGGAGTGGATGCTGATCGGTGTCGCGAAATCACCTTTGGCCCACTGTGACAGCGCCGGTACCAGGCGCTCGAGCACCTGCGCGAGGCGCCGCTGGATGCGGTCGATGAGCAGGGCGATGAGCAGGATCAGGCCGATCATCAGGCCCTGAATCAGCCGTACCTCGCCCTGAATGCGTGCGTATTCGCCTTTTACCAGGGGCTCCAGCGCAGCCAGTGCCTGTTGCACCTGGGTCACGCGTTCGGTGGTGGTCACGGCCAGTTGCTGGCGTTGCTCGACCAGCTCGCGAGTGCGTTGCAGTTCGCTGGGGTAGCGACGTACCAGGGCGCTCAGTTCGCGTTTCAGCTCGATGCCGCGATCCTGCGCCTGTTGCTCCTGTTGTGTGTCATCCAGCCCGAGCAGCGCGGCGAAGCCGACGCTGGCAGAGCTGTCGGCCTGTTGCACGCCGAGTAGCGGCAATTTATCCAGCGTCTCTGCCTGCTGGGCAAGGGCCTTGAGTTCGCGTTCGACATCGCCGAGCAGTTCGCCACGACCCTGGCTGGTGAAACGTTCGCGGGCGTGGGCCAGCTTGAGCAAGCGTGAACCGGCTTCCTGCAGCGGTTTGCGATACTCGCCGGCGGCGGGGCTGCTGGCATCTGCGACGTACTGGGTCAGTTGTTCCAGCGCAGCGAGCATCTCGCGCTCGGCCTGCAACAGCAGACCCTGCGGATCACCGGCCAGTTTGCCGGCCGCCAGCAGCTGACTGGCGCTGAAATCGCGCAGTTGCCCAAGGCTTGGGCGCAGCTCGGTGGTCAATTGTTGCGGCAGTTGCTCGAGGGACTCGTCGAAGGCATCGATGGCCTGGGTCGCGGTGCTGTGTTGCACGGCGTTGCCACTGGCCAGGTAGGCCTGAATGTTGTCGGCCACCTCGCGCTGGAACTGCTGGGACAACGTCAGGTAGCGCTCCATCAACTGCACCGGTTGCTGCAACGCGCGCTGCGACCACCAGAGTGTTGCCGCCAGAGCGACGCAGACGGTGACCAGCAGCAGAGTGTTTAGGTTGGTGAGCAGCTTGAGACGCATGACGGGCTCGATCGACGACTGAACGATGCCCGCGAGCTTATTGCGGTTTGGTTACATCCTGATGACGCTGTGAGCTGCGTCACGTTCTGCGCTGAGTCATTCGCTGCTGTACAGCTCCACCCGGTTACGACCACCGTGCTTGGCCTTGTACAGCGCTTCGTCTGCGCGCTTGGACAGGGCGTTGCCGTCCAGGCCCGGTTGCAGCATGGCGATGCCGCAACTGAAGGTGCAGGACAGGTCCTGCGGCTGGGCCGGGTAGTGGATGTCGGCGAAGCGCTGGCGGATCTCTTCCAGCACCTTGAGCGCCGATTGCTCATCGGTGTCGGGCAGCACCACGGCGAATTCCTCGCCGCCGTAACGACCGATGTAGTCGGTCTTGCGCAGGCGCTGCTTGAGGA
>CAMPIF010000040.1 GCA_946886245.1 Ectopseudomonas composti
CTTCGTCGTAGAGGCTGACGTGGATGTGCATGCCACTGCCCGGATACTGCAGGTCCGGTTTGGCCCTGAAGCTGGCGCGATGGCCGTATTTGAGCGCCACGCCACGGGTCAGCCGACAGAACAGCGCCGACCAGTCGGCCGCCTGCAGCGGGTCGCTGTTGTGGCTGAAGTTGATCTCGAACTGCCCCGGGCCGATCTCGGCGGTGATCACCGTGGTGTCGATGCCCTGCAGGCGCGCGGTCTCGGTGATGTCGTCGAGCACGTCGGAAAAACGCGACAGCCGTTCGATGTGCATGTTCGGCTGGTCGTCGGCATCGCCGCTCAGATCATCGCGCGGGTACTGCGGCAAGCCATCCTTGAGCGACTTGTCGAACAGATAAAACTCCAACTCGAAGGCCACCACCGGACGAATGCCACGCGCGGCCAGGCGCCGCACAACGCGCGCCAGCACCTCGCGCGGTTCGAACTCGATGGGCGCGTCGGTACCGTCGGAGCTGATCAGCATCTGCCCGAGCGGCTGACGCTCCCAGTTCACCAGCTTGAGCGTGCCGGGAATCAGGCGCCGTGGCGCGTCCGGGTCGCCGTCATGGAAGCAGTAGTCGCCGATCTCGTAGAGACCGCCCTGGGCACCGAGCAGCACGCAGTTCTGCGGCAGCTTAAGGGCGCTGCCGGCAGCGACCTTTTCCAGCATCTCGATGGGGTAGCGCTTGCCATAGAAATGTCCGGGAATATCCAGGCAGATCAGGTCGACGAAGCGCACCTCTGGGTGGGCCTGGCGGAATTGGCGGACTTCGTCGAGCAGCTCGACTCGGGTGACGTTCATTGGAGTTATGTCCGGTTCACGGGAAGGGTCAGGTGTAGATCCACAGCACTCGCGCTGGCGTTTCGCCCTGGTTGGCGTAGCGCAAACGCGCGTAGCTCGGGACCTGGAAGGCATCGCCGGGATACAGCGTGGCACTTTCTTCGTCTTCGCCCAGCCATAGCGTCAGCTGGCCGTCGAGTACGTAGCCAGCCTGTTCCGAGCGGTCGCTCATCTGCCGCTCGCCACTGCTGGCAGCGGGTTCGAGCAGGCTCTCGACCACCATGAAAGCGCCCTGCAAGGTCGGCGAAGCCATGATGTCGGTGATACCGCCGGCCAGGTACAGGGTGCGGCGCTCGTCCGGGCGCGTGACCCAGTCCAGCGCCTTGGGCTTGGGCAGACTGTAGAAATAGGTGGTGGGCACGTCGAGCGCCTCACTGATGGCGGTCAGGTCCTCGACCGTCGGACGCGACAGGCCGCGCTCGACCTGCGAGACAAAGCCCACGGAACGACCGATTCGCTCGGCCAGCTCGTTGAGGGTGACCTTCTTGTGCTTGCGCAGGTCGTGGATGAGCACGGCCAGGGCCGCCATTTCCAGATTCTTGTCCATGTCAGGGCTGTCCATTTCAGAAGCTGTCTCTGAGTCGATACCAGGCTTTGCCGATGGCCTCGAGCGGCGCCGCCAGACGCTCGCCGAACGGGAATTCGGGGTTGCGCAGTTGCCGGTACAACGCCAGTTCGTCGTCATCACCGAGGACGGCATCGCTGACCGCCCGCGCCGCCGCCAGGGTCGGCAGCACACCGTGACCGGAGAAACCCTGCAGCCAGTAACGGCCGTTCTCGCCGCCAACGTCCGGGGTGCGGGCACGGGTCACGTCGATATGACCGCCCCAGGCGAAGTCGATGGCCACGCCTGACAACTGCGGGAATACGCGCTCGAGGGACGGCCGAGTGGCGGCCGCCATGTCCTTTGGCAAGCCACCCAGGTAGGTGCAACCACCGCCGAACAGCAGGCGGTGATCCGGGGTGCGGCGAAAATAATCGAGGACGAACTGGTTGTCGGTAACGCAGGCATTGCGCGGCAGCAACGCCTCGGCGCGCTCGGCGCCCAGCGGCTCGGTGGCGATCTGGTAAGTGCCGACCGGCAGGATGCGCCTGGCCAGTCGCGGCTCCAGATCGTCGATATAGGTGTTGCAGGCCAGCACCAGGTTGTCGGCCTGCACACTGCCCTGCCCGGTACGCACGCGGTAGCCGTCGCCCTGCACATCCTGGCTCAGCGCGCGGCTCTGCTCGAAGATCTGCCCACCGGCACGGATGAAGGCCTCGGCCAGACCGAGCGCCAGCTTGAGCGGGTTGAGGTGCCCAGCCTCGGGGTCATAGAGGCCGGCGCGGTAACGCTCGCTGGCGACCCATTGCGGCATCTGCTCACGCGACACGAACTGCAGCGCGCGGTGCCCCCATTTACGGGCGGCCTCCTCCTGCCACTCATGCAGCAATGCCACACGCCGGGGCAGCACCGCCGTCCACAAATGACCACGGCGGTAATCGCAGTCGAAGCCATGCCGCTGGGGCAGTTCACGCAGCTCGTGGGCTGCCCAGCTCATGCCATCCCACAGACGGCGAGCGCGCTCGATGCCCAGCGCCTTTTCCAGCGGCGGCATGTCGCAGGACCAGCCCAGAATCGCCTGCCCGCCGTTGCGTCCAGAGGCCGCCCAGGCCACACGACTGGCCTCCAGCAGAATGACCCTGCGTCCCGCTTCGGCCAGGCGCAAGGCGGTGTGCAGGCCACTGAAACCGGCGCCGACCACCAGCACATCACACTGCAAGTCACCTTGCAGGGCCGGATAGTGCGTCAGTCGATCCTTGCAGCTATGGGCGTAATAGCTGTCGACGTGCTCACTGGCATGACGAAACATAGACGACTCATGAAATTCAAGATAATTAATTTCATGAAAATCTATAGAGATAATTTCACAAAGGCAAGCCTGAGCGGCTCAGGCGACTTGCTGCTGCAACTCCAGGCCGCATTCGAGATGAGTGAACAGCCCTTCGTCTATCGCCCGGGCCACGACCCGGCGCAGGCCTTCGCTGCCGAGAAAAGCGTCGCGTGCCGCTGCCGAGCGCCACTGCCCTTCTACTTGCCAGATCAACGGATCACTGCGCAGAGAGAACACGAGCAGGCGTTCGCACCCTGGGATATCTCGGCCGACCTCATGTAACCGCGCCAGGCACTGCCCCAACCGGTCTGAACGGTCGTGGCGGGCGCGAACGGTCATACGGTGAATGATGCTCATGGCAACCTCCTGGAGTTGAATCAATACATACCGGCAGCGTTTCGCTGCAAAACATGGGGCGCTGCGTCCGGCTCTGCAAAAGCCGCTTCGCCAACGGCTCGTGAGTCGAGCCAGGCAGTGGCGAGCAACAACAGGGTCAGCGGCGCGATCAACCATTTGCTGGACATGGCTCGCTCCTCTAATGACGGCTATGGGCACCGCTTAGCGGGTGATGTCGCTACTGCATGCGTTCGAGCCAGCGCAGAGGCACCGCTCGATGGCGACAAAGATCAGGCAGAAAGTCATCGGGGCGTTAGTCGATTACTGGTGAATTCTTGCCTAAACCTGCAATTCAGGAAATTGCATCAGCGCGGTGCACAGAGCCGAAGCACTCCTTGAAATACTCTGTATCACTGGCTATTTGCCCATTACTGGCAAATATTTGCCTAATCCTGCCGCCCCTCATGACTTGCCTGAAAAACCTGGCTAGGCTTCGCTGACTTTCCGGAGGCGCGCCATGCATTCACCCATTCATACCGCCACAACTCTCGACACCCCACTTGCCGAGCTGAGCCACGAAATGGCGCGTCTGGTCGAGCGCTTCGTCCCCGAGGATGGCTTACACCTCACCGCCATCCCCGGCCTGAAACTGGCGCGCGCCACAACACCCAGCCTGCCGATGCAGACGGTCTACGACCCGTGCCTGTGCATCATCGCCCAGGGCCGCAAGGAGATTCGTCTGGGTGACGAACTCTATGTTTATGATCCGTTGAATTACCTGGTGGCATCGGTGGTATTGCCAGTCACCGGCCGAGTGATCGAAGCCAGCCAGGAGGCGCCGTACCTGAGTCTCGCACTGGAGATAGATCCAGCATTGATCAGCAGCTTGATCACCGAGATGCCGCCCATTCCAGCTCCTGATGCCGCCTCGCAACGGGCGCTGTTTCTCGATCGTCTCGACCCGCGCCTGCTGGATGCGGTGATCCGTCTGCTGCGCCTGCTGGAAACCCCGCGCGATATCGCCATGCTGGCGCCATTGGCATTGCGCGAGATTTTCTATCGCATGCTGCTCAGTCCGCAGGGCCACCGCCTGCATGAAGTGGTCATCGCCGACAGCCAGAGCCAGCGCATCTCCCGCGCCATCGAGTGGCTGCGCAAGAACTTCGACCAGCCGCTGCGCATCGAGGAGCTGGCCCGAGAGGTGAACCTGAGCCCCTCGACCCTGCACCACAGATTCAAGGCCGTCACGGCATTCAGCCCGCTGCAGTACCAGAAGCAACTGCGTCTGCAGGAGGCTCGCCGCTTGATGCTGTGCGACAACCTGGAAGCGGCAGCGGCCAGCTACCGCGTTGGCTATGAAAGCCCATCGCAGTTCAGCCGCGAGTACAGCCGCCTGTTCGGCGATCCACCACAGCGCGACATCGCCCGCCTGCGTCAGGCCGCGCAGAATCAGGTCGCTTCCTGATAACCGCGCAGGACCATGCCCCCGTGGGAGGCGCTTCAGCGGCGAGCTTTTCCGCCCTTTTTGAGGATGATCGCGGCTAAAGCCCCTCCCACTGCGCGCCCGGCTACAACCCCATCTGCTTGGCGATGATCTCGTTCATGATCTCGCGGGTACCGCCGCCAATGGAGAGGATGCGGTTGTCGCGGTACAGGCGCTCGACCAGAGACTCGCGCCATCGAGGCCCGAATGCCGCCTCTACAATCCCATCTGCTTGGCGATGATCTCGTTCATGATCTCGCGGGTACCACCACCGATGGAGAGGATGCGATTGTCGCGGTATAGGCGCTCGACCAGAGACTCGCGCCATCGAGGCCCAGATGCCGCCCTTACAACCCCATCTGCTTCGCGATGATCTCGTTCATGATCTCGCGCGTACCGCCGCCAATGGAGAGGATGCGGTTGTCGCGGTACAAGCGCTCGACCAGGCTTTCGCGCATGTAACCCATGCCGCCCATGATCTGCACCGCATCATAGGTCAGACGGTCGGCGATATCGGTGGCGAAGTTCTTGGCCATGGAAATCTCCTTGATCACGCTCCTGCCGGCGGCCATCTGCGCAGCCTGGCGGTAGGTGAACTCGCGGGAGACCTCCAGCTGCGTGGCCATCTCGGCCAGGCGATGCTTGAGCACCTGGAACTTGCCTATCGGCTTGCCGAACGCCTGGCGTTCGCGTGCCCACTTCAGCGACTCCTCCAACGCCAGTTGCGCGGTCATGTTGGCCATGATCGCCAGGCTCAGACGCTCGCTCTGGAAGTTGGCCATGATGCAGGCGAAGCCGGCGTTCTCTGCACCGATCAGGTTCTCCACCGGCACCTTGCAGTCCTCGAAGAACAGCTCGGCGGTATCCGATGCCCACCAGCCCATCTTCTTCAGCTTGCGACCGACGCTGAAGCCCGGCGTGCCCTTCTCCACCAGCAGCAGGCTGACGCCGCCGAAACCCTCAGCGCCGGTACGCACGGCCACCGTGAAGTAATCGGCACGCACGCCGCTGGTGATGAAGGTCTTGCTGCCATTGATGCGGTAATGATCGCCGTCGCGTACGGCGCGGGTCTTGAGATTGGCCACGTCGGAGCCACCGCAAGGCTCGGTCACCGCCAGCGCCATGATCTTCTCACCAGCCAGCACCTGTGGCACCACACGCTCACGCACAGCCGGTCTGGCCCATTTGACGATGGGCGGCAAGCCGATATCCAGCGAGCCGAGCCCGGCTACCAGACCGCCGGAACCACAACGCATCAGCTCTTCGCTGGCCGCGACCTTGGCGAATACGTCGCCCTCATGACTGCCGCCGTACTGTTCGGGATAACCAATGCCAAGAATGCCCGCCGCGCCCGCCTTCAGATACAGCTCGCGAGGAAACGCCTCGGCCTCTTCCCATTCATCGATATGCGGCAGGATCTCGCGCTCGACGAAGCGCCGAACGGAGTCGCGAACCAACTGGTGAGAATCATCGAAATAGGACTGAGGGACGGCCATGCGGGTACTCCCGTTATTGTTTTGGCCACCCTAACCTAGCGCTTGCTTGGTTTTCAAGCGAGCGTTTCATTTCTGCTCGCGCAGCGCCTTTCTCACCCGCTCGCCCATCTCGTAGGCAGGCCCTTCCACCGACTGGAAATTGCGCGTGTAACGCTGGGCGAAGCCATCGCTACCCCACTCGCGGTATTGCTGTACATGCCAGAGTTCATGGGCCCAGAGCGCCGTATCCTGGGCGGCGGCCTCGGCGTCGCGCAACACCACCACGTCGACCAGCGTCACGGCCTGCACATCGGGGTTCTGCAGCATGACGGTGGCGGCGTCCATCTCGTCGGTGATGCCGACGCGAAAGCGCACTTCATCGAGCAACGCATCGTCGTAGAACGGCGCCAGCTGTGCACGGATCATCAAAGGGATGGGCTCGGTACCCGCTCGCAGTGCTGCCTGGCGAGAGTGCAGCAACCAGGCTTCGAGACGCGCCGCAGCCAGATTCAGGCCGTCCTCACGGACCCGCACGGGATCGGGCACGCACAAGCAGGAAGCGCCCAGACACACCTGCACCTGCCCGGCCGGGCATTGAGCCTGTGCGGCCAGAGGCGCGCCAAGCAGGAGCAACGGAGCAAGGAGGCGCAGCGTGTCGGCGATCACTGGCACTGCGAATCGAGAGGCTTCGACGGCTTACAGACTGATCGGGCGCCGGCCTGCCAAGGCATGGGCCAGGGTGCCGCCATCGACCAGTTCGAGCTCGCCACCGAGCGGCATGCCATGGGCAATACGCGAGGCGATCAGGCCTTTGCCGGCGAGTATCTGGGCGATGTAGTGCGCCGTGGCCTCGCCTTCCACCGTCGGATTGGTGGCCAGGATCACTTCGCTGAAAACACCGGCATCGATGCGCTCGAGCAGCGCAGGAATACCGATGGCCTCTGGCCCCAGACCATCGAGCGGTGACAGATGGCCCTTGAGCACGAAGTAGCGACCGCGAAAGCCGGTCTGCTCCACGGCATGCACGTCCATCGGACCTTCCACTACACACAGCAGGCTGTCGTCACGCCGCTCGTCCAGACACAGCTGGCAGATCTCGTCTTCGCTCAGGCTGCGGCAGCGCTTGCAATGCCCAACGCCTTCCATCGCCGCATTCAGTGCCTGCGCCAGACGCTGACCGCCACTGCGATCGCGCTCGAGCAAGTGCAGCGCCATGCGTTGTGCCGTTTTCTGTCCGACGCCGGGCAGGATGCGCAGGGAGTCGATCAACTGGCGAATCAGAGGGCTGAAACTCATGGCGTTCCTAAGGTTAGTAGCCCGGATGCAATCCGGGAGCACAGCTCACAGGTCATTCCCGGATTGCATCCGGGCTACAAATTTGAAGCCCGTCGCCGTCCTGCACATGCGATCAACACAATAAGAGTGGCGATCAGGCGACGTGCAGGGCAAGGCGCCGGTGGACGAGGAACCGCAGTGTGCTGGAGCACATGAGGATTCCGAGTTCGCCGGCAACGCCGCCATGTGCGTCGACTGGACGGCACGAGGCCTGTCAGAAGGGCATTTTGAAGCCGGGGGGGAGCTGCATCCCCGCAGTCATGCCGGACATCTTCTCCTGGCTGTTCTGCTCGACCTTGCGCACCGCGTCGTTGACGGCAGCAGCGATCAGGTCTTCGAGCACTTCCTTGTCTTCCTGCATCAGGCTGTCATCCAGGGTGATGCGCTTGACGTCGTGACGACCGGTCATCACCACGCTGACCAGGCCGGCGCCAGACTGGCCGGTGACTTCGGCGTTGGCCAGCTCTTCCTGCATCTTCTGCATCTTTTCCTGCATTTGCTGAGCCTGCTTCATCAGGCCTGCCATGCCACCTTTCATCATGTCGGTATCCTCGGTGTTCAGAATTAACTGGGGGTATCGATAGGTTCGATGCTGTCGTCGCGCACCTTGGCGGCGAACTGCTGAATCATCTGCTGCACCAGCGGGTCGGCATGGATCGATGCCTCGGCACTGCGCTGGCGGTCGGCGCGGCGCCGGGCTGCGGCCTGCGCCGGGGTTTCCTGCTCGGGCTTGCACAGCTCGATGCGCAGTTTGATGCTGCGCCCCTGCTGCTGGTTCAGCGCATCATTGAGTCGACGCTGCTGAGTCGGGTTGAACAGCGCGCTGTGCGCCGGGTCCAGGTGCAGCAGCCAGTCATCGCCATTGGCTTCGATCAGGGTGCAGTTGGCAGCGATGCTGCCCGTCATGCCGCCCAGGCCAAGCTGCGGGAACAGTGACAGCCATTCTGCCGCCAGCCCTGTAGCCGGCTTGGCGGCCGGCAACGGTTCTTCAACCACGGGCGTCGCGGTTTCGGCCTGGCCGAAATCGTAATCGAGGGTTTCGGCGTCCATTTCGACGTAGTCGTAGTCGCCGAGCGGCGGCTCGTCTTCACCGCCCTCAACATCGGCTACTGGCTGCGCGATCTCATTCGCTGCGGGCACTTCGACCGCAGCGACTTGCACGGCTGCTGACTCTGCGGGTTTCACCTCTGGCTCTGCCAGAGCGACAGACTGAGCAGGCTCAGCCACAGGCTCGGATGCCTGGGCAGTCTCCCAAGGTACATCAACCACAGGAGCAGCAGGCTCGGGCTCGGCGGGCAGGTCAGCCGCCGGCGCCGGCGCGACAGGCGCTTCAACAGGCTGAACCGGCTCACTCACGACAGGCGCGACACTCGTGGCCGGCACAACAGGACTCGGCTCGACCGCCGCCGTCACGACAGGAGCCTGTGCGACGGGAGCGATGACAGGCGCTGGAGCGGAAACCACGGGAGCCGGCATAGCGGTGCCGGCCACTGGGTCTTGATGGGGATCAGCAGTGGCCTGGCTGATCCCCAAGGGCTTTAGCGTGACCCTGGGCGCGTCATCGGCGCCTGCCGGGCGGAAGGCCAGCATGCGCAGCAGCACCATCTCGAAGCCGCCGCGCGGTTCAGGTGCCAAGGGTAGATCGCGACGGCCGATCAAGCCCATCTGATAGTAGAACTGCACGTCTTCGGCCGGCAGCGCCTGGGCCAGTTGCAGCACGCGCTCGCGGTCGCCCTGACCGTTGTCGACGGCCTCCGGCAACGCCTGGGCAATCGCAACGCGATGCAGAACGTTGAGCATCTCCGACAGCACGCCATTCCAGTCCGGCCCCTGCTCGGCGAGATGACGCACCGCCTCGATCAGCGCCCGGGCATCGCCCTCGATCAGCGCATGCAGCACACCGTAGACCTGACCGTGATCGAGGGTGCCGAGCATGGCGCGCACGTCGGCCGCCAACACCTTGCCCTCGCCGAAGGCAATCGCCTGGTCGGTCAGGCTCATGGCGTCGCGCATCGAACCATCGGCAGCACGACCGATCCGCCACAGGGCGTCGTCCTCGAACGGCACGTTCTCGGCAGTCAATACATGGGTCAGGTGCTCGACCACGCGCTCCGGCGGCATGTTCTTCAGCGAGAACTGCAGGCAGCGCGACAGCACGGTGACCGGCAACTTCTGCGGGTCGGTGGTGGCGAGCAGGAATTTGACGTGGGGCGGCGGCTCCTCCAGGGTCTTCAACAGGGCGTTGAAGGAGCTGGTGGAGAGCATGTGCACTTCGTCGATCAGGTAGACCTTGAAGCGGCCGCGACTTGGCGAGTACTGCACATTATCGAGCAGCTCACGGGTGTCTTCGACCTTGGTGCGGCTGGCGGCGTCCACTTCGATCAGGTCGACGAAACGACCCTCATCGATTTCCCGACAGACCGAGCAGGTGCCACAAGGGGTAGAGCTGATGCCGGTTTCGCAGTTCAGGCACTTGGCGATGATCCGCGCAATGGTGGTCTTGCCCACCCCACGCGTGCCGGTGAACAGGTAAGCATGGTGCAGGCGCTGGCTGTCCAGGGCGTTGATCAGGGCCTTGAGCACATGCGTCTGGCCGACCATTTCGCGGAACGAGCGCGGACGCCATTTACGTGCAAGAACCTGATAACTCATGGAAAACCGTCATATGAGGAAAGCAAAAGAGGGCTAATCCTAGCCGAGCAACCGGCAAATTGCATCCGCCACCGGCATGCGCGAGGCAGCATCGTCCTGACGTGAGAAATAACACTGGTCATTTCTTGCACAAGGCATTATCATCCGCGCCGTTCGTACCACGCTGTAAGTCAATAAGGCCTCGCGCCCCCTCGCTGGTTTCCCGGTTCAACGTCTAGCGCATCCCTGCGCTGCCGCCCTCCCCGATCCCATCTGCTGACTGATCAGGCCGACTCGCCGTTTATCGGCGCAGTTCCTCTGCCTGCCTCCGACGTACCGACCACGCCGAAGAACCGTAACATTGGAACTTTATCGTGCTAATCAAGCTCCGATCGGTTGACATGCTATGGCCGCTTTTCGGCCAACCACATGGAGCTACACCACGCGCAACGAAGCGCACATGCTTTAAGGAATACCCAGAAAAATGAATGCTCAACATCAAATTCAGAAAGCCATCAGCACGCTGACTCACGCCTTCGCTCCGTTCGATTGCCGCATCCTGGCAACGCGCAAGGGCAGCTTCAGCTTTACCCTGGTCGACAAGACCGGTATCGCCCAGTACAGCCAGCGTCTTTACCCAGGCCAGTACAGCGACGAGTCGCTGCAACAGGTGATCGAGCGTACCCGCCAGTCGCTCACCGCCTGAACTTAGTCGTCATCCTGAGGTCGAAGGTGACCAACCTCAGGATGGAGTAGGACATGGAACTCACCAACCAACAGCTCGTCGATCACCTGTTCAATCCGTTGCGTGCCAGCTTCAGCTACCACGACCGGACGGCAGCATCATCCTCGCCTTGCTCGACGAGAGCGACAGCACCGTCTACAGCCGCGTCCTGGCCAAGCCACAGATCAGCGACCAGAATGCCTTCGCCCAGAGCCTGGAAGAAATCCGCCTGGAACTGGCCGTACGCGCCGGCAACATACCCGCCGACCTGCGCAAGACGCTCAAGGAACAGGACAGCGTGCTGAATTACCGCATCGCCTGAGCCTGCAAACACCCAAAGCCCGCGCCCAAAGCGCGGGCTTTTTAGTGCGCACAGCAAAAAGCCGCCAGATGGGCGCTGAAGATTGAGACAAGGGAGAGGCGACAGCCTGGAAACTGGAGGTGGACCCCACCAGCCACACCCCGGCACACGATGTTCCCGCTGTGGCTGCTCCCTTCCGGGCCTGACCAGGTTAACGGGTAATCGTTGCGAGGGGACCGGCAGGGCCACCATAACGCGGCTCGCCATTGCGACGAGCCGCGCCATTGTAACGGCTAAACCCAAACTTACAACTGCTTCAAACACTTAGATAGGCGAGACACTCCCGTTATACTCGGAAGCGCCCCACCAACTGGGCTAGCCCGTGAGACAGCTCGGACAGATGCTGACTGGCCCGCGTGCTCTGTTCGGAGGTCTGCGCCGCTTCGTTGGAGAGGTCGCGAATGTCGCTGATATTGCGTGCGATTTCCTCGGTGACGCTGCTCTGCTCCTCGCAGGCGGTAGCGATCTGCGCGGCCATGTCGTTGATGCGCTGCACCGAGTCGCCGGTCACGCTCAAAGCCTGGTCCACACCGGCCGCCTGCTCCACGCTCTGCCGCGCCCGCGCACTGCCCGAATGCGTAGCCTTGACCGCGTTCTGCACACCCGCCTGCAGACGCTCGATCATCTGCTGAATGTCCTTGGTCGACTCCTGGGTACGCGCTGCCAGCGCCCGCACCTCATCGGCGACCACGGCAAAACCACGGCCCTGCTCACCCGCCCGCGCCGCCTCGATGGCCGCGTTGAGCGCCAGCAGGTTGGTCTGTTCGGCAATGCCCTTGATCACCGCCAGCACCGCACCGATGTTGGCGGTTTCCTGCTCCAGGGTCTGGATGGTGTCGGAGGCGCTCTCCACTTCCTGGGCCAGTTGACGGATCGAATGAATGGTCGCGCCGACCACCTGGGCCCCCTCGCGCGACTGCACTTCGGCATGCCGCGCTGCATCGGCGGCATTCTGCGCATTGCGCGCGACCTCATGCACTGCCACGCTCATTTCGGTGGCCGCCGTGCTGACCTGATCGACCGCCGCGTGCTCGCTGCTGATCAACCGATCATTGGCCGCCGCCATGCCAGCGAGACTCTGCGCCGAGTCAGCCACCTCACCCGTGACCCTTCCGACTTCCTTGATCAACGGCTGCAGTTTGTCGAGAAAGCGGTTGAAGGCATGACTGAGCTTGCCCAGCTCGTCCCTGGAGAGCACGTCCAGGCGCACCCGCAAGTCGCCATCACCGTCGGCGATCTGTTCGATGCGATAAAGCAGGTTATGCAGCGGGCGGGTCACCAACAGCGGGAAGCCCACCACCAGCACCAGGCACACCAGCAGGCCGCTGGCGATGATCAGTCCCTGCTGCCAGACCAGCGCTTCGCCGCGGGCAATGGCCTCGGTGCCAACGGCATTGGCGGCGTTGTCTTCCAACTCACCGAGTTTGTCGATGGCCGTGCGCGCCTCTTCGAACTGTGCCTCGCTGTCGGCGAAACTCAGCCGACTGGCTGCATCGGGGTCGCTGCTGGCCATTTCCAGTACGCGCAACGAGGTTGCCTTCCAACGGTCGAAGCCGCGGTCGAATTCCGCCACCAGCGCCAGCGCCTCGCTGCCGGGCTGCATGTCGGCGAACTTGTGCACGCGGTCGTAGGCCTGCTGCAGGTTCTCGGCGTGCGCTTTCTTGAGCGCGGCGACGTGTTCACCGGCCCCCTCATCGAGCAGGCTGCGCTCAGCGACGAAGGCCTGGTAAAGATCGCGGTCGGCGTTGAGCAGCAGGCTGATGGCCGGCAGATGGCGATTGGTCAACGTGGTACTGGATTCGGCGACCTGAGTGATGCCACGCACGCCCAAGGTTCCCATCGCGACCAGCAAGGCGGCCAAGAGCATAATGGGCAAGGCAATCTTCCAGCGGAACCCCAGATCGGCAAATGCGCGCAACATGATGGCACTCCAGCATTAGGCAAGTATCAGTAGCTTAGTCGAGCCTTGCCAGGTCGCCGTCAGACCGTGCAAAAATCCGGAAAAGCTCTGGCGCTGAGCTAAGCTCCTCCACTCCTGCTCGCGCCACTCGTCGCATCCCGCAGTTCGGCCATGATGAGCATTCCCGGGGCACGCACGCCCCCTCAGGAGCAGCCATGGCCAATTCACATGACGCCCGCCCACCCGACTCTCTGGGTGCGTGGCTACGCCATGCACCGCCATCAGCGGTCGGCTGCGTTTTTTGCTCGCACGCTGGAACCACCAGGATGGCTGCGACACTAAGCCCTATCGGCAGTGGCCGTTACGGCGCTGCCGTACCCCCCCTTTTATGTTAGCGTTCCCATGTTTTCGGCTGTGCAGCCCATGCCTGCAACACCGAACCTCTCACCTGCAAACGGAGTTACATCATGGCAATCACCAAAGACCAACTGATCAGCGACCTGGCCGAGGCCGTATCCCTGCCCAAAGCCACTGTCCGTACCCTGATCGATCAGCTGGGCGAAATTGTCGGCGACGCACTGGAGAACGACGGTGAGATCACCCTGCCAGGCATCGGCAAGCTCAAGGTAAGCGAGCGCCCGGCGCGCACCGGTCGTAACCCGCAGACCGGCAAGAGCATCGAAATCGCGGCCAAGAAAGTGGTCAAGCTGGTGCCTGCCAAGGCCCTGACCGACGGCCTGAACTGAGTGTTCGCCGGCCCAGGCGCAATGCCTGGGCCAGCTCGCCCCTGCTTATTTCATGACCTGCAACTCGGTGACGATGTAGCGATTGCCTTGTTGCTCCACCTGAAAACTCACCTTTTCTCCAACTGAAACCCCTTCCAGCAGTTCCGGTTTCTCGACCTCGAACACCATGGTCATCGGCGGCATGCCAATGCTGGCGATGGGGCCGTGACGCAGGGTGATCTTCTGCGTGGCGACGTCCACCTTGCGCACCTCGCCATGGCTCAGCGGCGCGGGGTCGGCGGCCTGCAACGGCAGGCTGAACAGGGCGGCCATGGCCGCGATCATCAGTTGCTTCTTCATGCGTTTTTCCTCTCGCAGGTCATTCGGCCAGCACGTGGATGGTGCCGACCATGCCAGCTTGGTAGTGGCCGGCGATCAGGCAGGCAAAATCGAATTCGCCTGCACGGTTGAAAGTCCAGATCATCTCGCCGACTTGACCCGGCGGCACATGCGCCATGTAGGGTTCGTCGTGTTCCATGCCGGGAAAGCGCAGCATCATCGCGGCGTGCTCGTCCAGCGTCTGGCGGGTGCCGATCACGAACTCGTGCAGCATCTGGCCGTCGTTGTGATGGACGAAGCGGATTGTCTCGCCCTGCCTGATCTGCAGATTGTCGGGGGTGAAGCGCATCTGGTCGGTCATGCGCATCTCGATGCTGCGGTCGACCTCGCTGGCGTCGCCGGCGATGCCCCAGGGCTTCTGCTCCCTGATCGTTGCTGCAGCGTGATGGCCCTCGTGCGCCTGGCTGTGGGCCAGCGCCGGAGCGGCGACCAGCAAGCCGACCAGGAGCATCAGGGGGGAAAGGGTTGTCTGTTTCATCTGCTTAGTCCTCGAATTGCGCTGGCAGCGCCTTTGACCAGACGCTGCGCCACGTCGCTCAGCGGCTAAAGCGCAATGCCGCCCAGCCGCTTCTGCGCACGCCATTTCCAACGTGCGTCAATGCCCGGCATGCCCGCCCGGCTTGCGCACCTGAACCTCCACCGGGGAGTCGAGCGGCTGCTCGAGCGGCATCGACTGGCCGCCGCCTTCGTGCGAGCGACTCGGACTGGTCAGTGCGCCCTTCCACTCATGGGCCACCGTGCCGGCCGGATGCCTGAACCAGCCGGGGTCGCGGTAATCGCCGACGGCCTGGTCCTTGCGCACCTTGAGCAGGGTGAACATGCCGCCCATTTCCACCGAACCGAAGGGGCCGTCGCCGGTCATCATCGGCACGGTGTTGTCCGGCAGCGGCATCTGCATCTCCGCCATGTCGGCCATGCCGCGCTCGCCCATCACCATGTAGTCCGGCACCAGCCTGGCGATCTTGCGGGTCATCTCGCGATGATCGACGCCGACCAGGGTCGGTACGTCGTGGCCCATGGCGTTCATGGTGTGATGGCTCTTGTGGCAGTGCAGCGCCCAGTCGCCCTCCTCGTCGGCGATGAACTCGAGCTGGCGCATCTGCCCAACCGCCACGTCGGCGGTCACTTCCGGCCAGCGCGAACCGGCCGGGGTCGGCCCGCCATCGGTGCCGGTGACCTCGAACTCATGGCCGTGCAGATGGATCGGGTGGTTGGTCATGGTCAGGTTGCCGACGCGCAGGCGCACCCGCTCGCCCTGGCGCGCCACCAGCGGGTCGATACCGGGGAACACGCGGCTGTTGAAGGTCCACAGATTGAAGTCGAGCATCTGCATGATCTTCGGCGTGTAGGCGCCCGGCTCGATGTCGTAGGCACTGAGCAGGAAGCAGTAGTCGCGGTCCACCTCACTGATCAACGGGTGATGGTCCTTGGGATGGGTGACCCAGAAGCCCATCATGCCCATGGCCATCTGCACCATCTCGTCGGCGTGCGGGTGGTACATGAAGGTCCCGCTCTTCACGAGATCGA
>CAMPIF010000041.1 GCA_946886245.1 Ectopseudomonas composti
GTCGTAATAGGTCTCGGTGGTTTCCAGCAGGGCGCGCTGGGCGTCCAGTTGCTGGCGGTAGGTGGTACGTGCGGCGAGGCGGTCAGCGACTTCCTGGAAAGCCACCTGAATGGCTTTCTCGTACTCGGCGACGCGGATGTCGCTCTGCAGTTCGGCATAGTCGAGGTTGGCGCGCAGACGTCCGGCGTTGAAGATCGGCAGGCTGATCTGCGGCTGGAACAGCCAGGTGCCCGAGCCGCCGTCGAACAGGCCGGACAACTGGCTGCTGGCGGTACCGGCATTGGCGGTCAGGCTGATGCTGGGGAAGAACGCCGCACGCGCCGCGCCGATATTGGCATCGGCGGCCTTGAGCTGGTACTCGGCCTGCAGCAGGTCGGGGCGACGCTGCAGCAAGTCGGCGGGCAAGCCAGCCGGTACCTGCTCCAGCAGTTCGGCGTTCAATGCCAGACCTTGCGGCAGGTCGGCCGGTAGGCCAGTGCCGAGCAGTTGAGTCAGGGCGTTGCGATCCTGAGCGACCAGGCGCTGGTACTGCGCCAGGCTGACGCGGGCGCTGTCCACCGAGCTGCGTGCCTGGCTCAGGGCCAGGGCATCGGCGACGCCGACGTCGAAGCTGCGCTGGGTCAGCTGGTAGCTTTCCTCGAAGGTCTTCAGGGTGTCCTGGGTCAGTTGCAGCAGCGCCTGATCCGCCTGCCATTGCAGGTAGGCGTTGGCGACGCTGGCGACCAGGCTGATCTGCGTGCTGCGCTGGGCCTGTTCGGTGGCCAGGTACTGCTGCAGGGCCTGCTCGCTGAGGCTGCGGATACGACCGAAGAAATCCAGCTCCCAGGCGTTGACGCCCAGGGTCGCGCTGTACTGGCCGCTGGTGCGGGCTTCGCCGGTCTGGCTCAGATCGGCAGGCAGGCGCTGGCGAGTGCCGGCGCCGTCGGCGGAAACCGAAGGCAGCAGGTCGGCACGCTGGATGCGGTACAGCGCGCGATAGGCTTCGACGTTCAGCGCAGCGACACGCAGGTCGCGGTTGTTCTCCAGTGCCACCTGCACCAGTTGCTGCAGCGCCGGGTCGCGGAAGAACTCGCGCCATTGCAGGTCGGCCGCCGCACGGCTGCCTTCGCTGGCGGCGCTGCCATAGGCTTCGCCTTGCGGCCAGTCGGCGGCCACCGGAGCGTCAGGGCGCTGATAGTCGGGAATCAGGCTGCAGCCGCTGAGCAGAGCGGCGGCCACGGCCAGGGACAACAGGGACTGCCTCATTGCAGTACCTCCTTCTCGTTTTCACGGGTCGGCTCGGGGCGCTTCTTCTCGAAAATCGAGCAGACCACGACGTAGAACAGTGGAATCCAGAAGATCGCCAGGATCATCGCGCTGAGCATGCCGCCGATCACCCCGGTGCCGATGGCGTGCTTGCTGCCGGCGCCGGCACCACTGGCGATGGCCAGTGGCAGACAGCCGAGGATGAACGCCAGCGAAGTCATGATGATCGGGCGCAAGCGCATGCGGCAGGCTTCGATGGCCGCTTCGGCGAAGGTCATGCCCTGTTCGTACTGGGCCTTGGCGAACTCGACGATGAGAATCGCGTTACGCGCCGACAGGCCGATGGTGGTGAGCAGGCCAACCTTGAAGAACACGTCGTTGGACAGGCCACGCAGCTCGGTGAACATCAAGGCGCCAATGATCCCCAGCGGCACCACCAGCATCACCGCGAACGGGATCGACCAGCTCTCGTACAGGGCTGCCAGGCACAGGAACACCACGATGGCGGAGATCACGAACAGTGCAGTGGTCTGCGAGCCTGCCAGGCGCTCCTCGTAGGACAACCCGGTCCAGGAGTAGCCGACGCCCTGTGGCAATTGCGAGGCGATTTCCTCGACGGCGGCCATGGCATCACCGGTGCTGTAGCCAGGCGCCGGAGCACCGAGGATTTCCACCGCCGAGACGCCGTTGTAGCGCGCCAGCTTCGGCGCACCATAGGTCCATTCACCGCTGGCGAAGGCGCTGAACGGCACCATGCGGCCCTGGTCGTTGCGCACGTACCACTTGTTCAGGTCTTCCGGGCTCATGCGTGCTTCGGATGTGCCTTGCAGGTAGACCTTCTTCACGCGACCGCGATCGATGAAGTCGTTGACGTAACTGGCACCCCAGGCAATCGACAGGGTGCTGTTGATGTCCGCCAGCGACAGGCCGAGGGCGCGGGCGCGCTCGTCATCGATCAGCAACTGGTACTGCGCCTCGTCGCGCAGGCCGTTGGCGCGCACGCTGTCGAGCACCGGGTGCTGGTTGGCCAGCTGCAGGAACTTGTCGCGTGCCTCGTTCATCACCTGGTGGCCGACGCCCGCCTGATCCTGCAGGAAGAAGTTGAAGCCGGTGGCGTTACCCATCTCCATGACCGCTGGCGGGGCGAAGGCGAACACCATCGCATCACGGAAGCTGAAGAAGTGCATCTGCGCACGTTGCGCCAGCGCGGCTACGCCATTCTCCTCACCCGGGCGTTCGCCCCAGGGCTTGAGCATGATGAAGGCCATACCGGAACTCTGACCACGGCCGGCGAAGTTGAAGCCGGTGACGGTGAACACCGACTTGACCGTGCTCGCTTCGTCCTCCAGCAGGTACTGGCGCATCTCGTCGACCACCACCTGGGTACGCTCGGCACTGGAGCCGGACGGCGTCTGTACCTGGGCGAAGAGCACGCCCTGGTCTTCCTCGGGGAGGAAGGCGGTGGGGATGCGGGTGAACATCCACGCCATGATGATGACGATCACCAGGTACAGCAGCAGGTAGGGCGCCTTGCGCTTGATCATGCCCGCAACGCCGCGCTGATAGGCATTGCTGCCGCGCTCGAAGGTGCGGTTGAACCAGCCGAAGAAGCCGCGCTTGGCCTCGTGGTGATCGCCATCGATGGGCTTGAGCAGGGTGGCGCACAGCGCCGGGGTGAAGATCAGCGCCACCAGCACCGACAGAGCCATGGCCGAGACGATGGTGATGGAGAACTGCCGGTAGATCACCCCGGTGGAGCCGCCGAAGAACGCCATCGGCAGGAACACTGCCGAGAGCACCAGGCCAATGCCCACCAGTGCGCCCTGGATTTGCCCCATGGACTTGCGCGTCGCTTCCTTGGGCGATAGCCCATCCTCGCGCATCACTCGTTCGACGTTTTCCACCACCACGATGGCGTCGTCCACCAGCAGGCCGATGGCCAGGACCATGGCGAACATGGTCAGGGTATTGATGGAGAAACCGAACGCGGCAAGTATGCCGAAGGTGCCGAGCAGTACCACCGGCACCGCCATGGTCGGAATGATGGTGGCGCGCAGGTTCTGCAGGAACAGGAACATCACCAGGAACACCAGCACGATGGCCTCGAACAGGGTGTGCACCACCCCTTCGATGGAGGCCGAGATTACCGGCGTGGTGTCGTAGGGGAAGACCACTTCCATGCCGGCCGGGAAGAACGGCTCGAGATTGGAGATGGTTTCACGCACCGCCTTGGCGGTATCCAGGGCGTTGGCGCCGGTGGCCAGGCGAATCGCCAGACCGGAGGCCGGCAGGCCGTTGAACTGCGCGTTGATGGCGTAGTTCTCGCCGCCCAGCTCGACCTTGGCGATGTCACCCAGGCGCACCTGAGAGCCATCGGGCTGAACCTTGAGCAGAATCTTGCGGAACTCTTCCGGGGTCTGCAGGCGCGTCTTGCCAATGATGGTGGCGTTGAGCTGATTGCCCGGCGCCGCAGGCAGGCCGCCGAACTGGCCGGAAGAAATCTGCACGTTCTGCGCCTGGATGGCGCTGCGCACGTCAACTGGAGTCAGCTGGAAGCTGTTGAGCTTGGCCGGGTCGAGCCAGATACGCATGGCGTACTGCGCGCCGAACACCTGGAAGTCGCCGACGCCCTTGGTCCGCGAGATCGGGTCCTGCAGGTTGGAGACGATGTAGTCCGACAGGTCTTCACGGGTCATGCTGCCGTCTTTCGACACCACGCCGATGACCATCAGGAAGTTGCGCACCGACTTGGTCACGCGGATGCCCTGTTGCTGGACTTCCTGTGGCAGCAGCGGGGTGGCCAGTTGCAGCTTGTTCTGCACCTGGACCTGGGCGATATCCGGGTTCACCCCCTGTTCGAAGGTAACGATGATCTCCATGCTGCCGTCGGAGTTGCTCGACGAGCTGACGTAGCGCAGGCCGTCGATACCGTTGAGCTGCTGCTCGATCACCTGCACCACGGTGTCCTGCACCGTCTGCGCCGAGGCGCCCGGGTAGCTGACCTGGATGGCAACGGCAGGCGGCGCGATGCTCGGGTACTGGTTGATCGGCAGCTTGAGGATGGACAGGCCACCCGCCAGCATGATCACCAGGGCGATCACCCAGGCGAAGATCGGCCGGTCGATAAAGAATCTGGACATTCAGTACTTCTCCGTTAGTCCTGGCCGCTGGCTGGTTCGGCGTCTTGGGCAGGCTGTTCGGTGTTGACGTTGCCGGCCGGCACGGCCTTGACCTCGGCGCCAGGCTGCACGAACTGCAGGCCCTCGGTGATCAGGCGGTCGCCTTCGTTCAGGCCTTCCTCTACCAGCCAGGCACTGCCGGCGGTGCGATCAGCCTTGAGCACGCGCAGTTCGACCTTGTTGTCGGCGCCCACCACCATTGCCGTGGGTTCGCCGCGCTGGTTGCGCGTCACACCCTGCTGCGGGGCGAGGATGGCGTTCTGCTTGACGCCGGAGAGCAGCTCGGCATGCACGAACATGCCCGGCAGCAGCAGGTGGTCCGGGTTGGGGAACACGGCGCGCAGGGTCACCGAGCCGGTGCTTTCGTCCACTGCCACTTCGGAGAATTCCAGCGTGCCTTCATGGGCGTAACGGCTGCCGTCCTCCAGTTTCAGCGCGACCTTGGCGGCGCTGTCGCTGGCCTTCTGCAGGCGACCATCGGCCAGGTCACGGCGCAGACGCAGCAGTTCCTTGCTCGATTGGGTGACGTCGACGTAGATCGGATCGAGCTGCTGGATGGTGGCCATGGCGCCCGCCTGGCCATTGCTGACCAGCGCACCTTCGGTTACCGCAGAGCGGCCGATGCGACCGCTGATCGGCGCCATCACCCTGGTGTAGCGCAGGTCGATGCGCGCCTGCTCCAGCGCGGCGTCAGCCTGCAGGGCGGCGGCGCGGGCTTCGTCATAGGCCTGCTGGCTGACGGCCCGGTCGGCGACCAGCAGCTTGTAGCGATCAGCCAGGGACTTGGCGGAAAGCTGCGTGGCCTGGGCGCTCTTGAACGTGGCTTGGTAGGTGGCTGGGTCGATCTGGTACAGCTGCTGACCCGCCTTGACCTCGCTGCCTTCGGTGAACAGGCGCTTCTGAATGATGCCGTTGACCTGTGGGCGCACCTCGGCGATGCGATAGGCGCTGGTGCGCCCCGGCACTTCACTGGTCAGTGCAAAGGGCTTGGCTTCGAGCGTGACCACGCCGACTTGCGGGGTTTGCTGGGTCTGTGGGGCGCTGGATTCCTGGCAGCCGGTGAGACTGAGCATTGCCACGGCGATGGCGGAAACCAAGACAGCGAAGGCTGGCTTCGAGTGCATCTGAGAACCTCGTTTTATCGAATCATGGCCCAAGGGGCGAAGGGGACGAAGGCAGGGGAAAAAATCGATGGAGGAATATACTTACGTACGTGAATGTTTGTAAATGCCTAAAGCTGCCTGCATACTCTCGCTTGTCCTTCCTTACCGAAGGGTTACGGCAAAGCGACAGTAGGTGACAGATGGCCAGAAGAACCAAAGAGGAAGCGCAGGCGACACGGGTGCAGATACTCGATGCCGCCGAGCGGGTGTTCCATGCCCAGGGTGTTTCCCATGCGTCTCTGGCCCAGGTGGCAAAAGAAGCCGGCGTCAGCCGCGGCGCCATCTACTGGCATTTCGAGAACAAGATCGACCTGTTTCAGGCGATGCTCGAACGTCTGCGCCTGCCGCTCGAGGAACTGTCGCGTGCCAGCGAGAGCGAGGATGAGCCGGACCCGCTGGGCTGCATGCGCGAGTTGCTGATCAAGGCCCTGACGCGCCTGGCTTGCGAGCCGCAGACCCACCGCACCCATGACATCCTGCGTTACAAATGCGAATACACCGGTGAGCTGCTCGGCCTGCGCGAACGCATGCAGGCGCTGAGCCTGGAGTGCGATCAGCGTATTGCCAGGGCGCTGAGCAACGCGGTCAACAAGGGCCAGTTGCCGAGCGACCTGGACTGCGCGCGCGCGGCGGTCTGTCTGCATGCCTATATGGAAGGCATCGAGGCCAACTGGTTGCTGGTGCCCAACTTCGACCTGGCGCAGCAGGCGCCCGCGCTGGTCGATACCGCGCTGCACATGCTGCGCAGTCAGGCGCTGCGCCTGATGCCGGTCAGTCAGCTGCCTGACGAGAGGTAGGGCGCGCCGTGCGCACCTGGGGCCAGCCGGTGTTTTCGCTGCGCACAGCGCCCCCTACGGCTGTTCGATACCGCGCTGCACATGCTGCGCAGTCAGGCGCCTGGCGAGGTAGGGTGCGCCGTGCGCACCAGGGGCCTGCACCCTACGCCATCGCAAGCAGGGCTGAGATTCAGCTCGCCTGACGCTGCGCGGGCCAGTCGGGCAGGTTGTGTGGCGCGCGCAAGCGGGCTTGCAGCCTGACGACGAACTGGCGGGCCTCCTCTTCGCTGCGAAAACTCACGCAATGCTGATCCAGTCGTACCTGCCACAGGCATTCGCCGCCCTGATCGCGCGGCTGAACGAGAACTTTCATGCGAACCACCTCTTTAAGCTGCGGCGAATCGCCGGTGCTTGTTGGGGACAATCAGGATAGTTCGCTTGCATGACCTTGTTCTGATCTGGATCAAATGGCCGACCAGCGTGACGGCCGCTTCGCGATAAGCGGTACCGTGAAGTCAACGCTGGGTCAGGCGAGGGGGCTGAAGCAGGGAGGTAGGGTGCGCTGTGCGCACCAGGTATTAGCCGGTTTTTTCGGTGTGCACAGCGCACCCTACGACATCGCAAGCAGGGCTGAGATTCGTGGGCCGGGCGGCGTTCCGTTTCAGCCCACCACACCGACTCACCGCACTGCCCTGCCCCAGGCGACCCAGCCCAGCATCGGCCTCAGAACCCTTCGAGCACGATCTTGCCCTTGGCCTTGCCGCTCTCCAGCAACGCATGAGCGCGGCGCAGGTTGGCGGCATTGATGGTGCCGAAATGCTCACCGAGGGTGGTCTTGATCACGCCGGCGTCGACCAGATCGGATACCCGTTCCAGCAGACGATGCTGCTCGATCATGTCTTCGGTCTGGTACAGAGAGCGGGTGAACATCAACTCCCAATGCAGTGACAGGCGCTTGCGCTTGAGTTGCATCACGTCCAGTGGTTGCAGTGGGTCGTCGATCAGCGCCAGGCGCCCCTGAGGCTCCAGGGATTCGACCAGTTGTGCGTAGTGCTGGTCGGTCTGGGTCAGGCTGGCGACATGGGTGACCTGGCCGATGCCAATGCGCGCCAGTTCCTCGCTCAGCGGCTTGCTGTGATCGATCACATGATGTGCGCCCAGCTCACGGACCCAGGCCTGGGTTTCCGGGCGCGAGGCAGTGCCGATCACGGTCAGGCCGGTCAGGTGGCGTGCCAGTTGGGTGAGGATCGAACCAACACCGCCGGCGGCGCCGACGATCAGCAGGCTCTGGCCTTGATCGGCCGAACCCTCGGCAACCTGCAGGCGCTCGAACAGCAGTTCCCAGGCGGTGATCGCGGTCAGTGGCAGGGCCGCAGCTTCGGCGAATGACAGGCTATTGGGCATATGGCCAACGATGCGTTCATCGACCAGGTGCAGTTCGCTGTTGGCACCGGCACGGTCGATGGCACCGGCGTAGAACACCCGGTCGCCGGGCTGGAACAGGCTGACTTCGCTGCCCACGGCCTTGACCACGCCGCTTGCATCCCAGCCCAGCACCTTGGCGGCGCCGTTCTCCGGTTTGACGCCGAGGCGGATCTTGGTATCGACCGGGTTGACCGAGATGGCCCGAACCTCGACCAGAAGATCGTGCGGACCCGGAGTGGGTTCGGCCAGTTGCACGTCCTGCAGTGCTTCGGGATGGTCGGCAGGCAGGGATTGGTAGTAAGCGACGGCTTTCATGGAAATTATCCTCTGTGAGAAATCAGGCAAGGGGTTGCAGCGGGAGCAGATCGATGCCCGCAAGCCGCTCACCGAATGCGTTGGTGAAATATAGGAAATGGGGCGCTGCGCGATGCTGATCCAATGCCTCGGCGTCGCGCCATTGTTCGATCATCACGAACTGGTGCGGGTCCAGCTTGTTGCGGTGCAGCGCGTATTGCAGGCAGCCGGGCTCTGCACAGGTGGCCGTGACCAGACGTTGCAGGCCTGCAGCCACTGCCTCGGCATGACCTGGCAGCGCCTTGATGGTGGCGATCAGTGTGAGAGCAGTGGTCATGGCTGGCTCCTGTAGGGGGATTGGAGTCATGCTCGTTTATTTGTGTGGCGAGAAAAAGCGGCGGGTAATAGAGTCTCTTTCATCATTATTTTGAAAGTGAACGACCATGCTGCGTTTCGACGACCTGCAACTCTTCGTGCGTACCGCCGAAACCGGCAGCCTGTCCGCTGCGGCGCGCCTGCTGGATGTATCGCCAGCGGTGGCCAGCGCCGCCCTCAAGCGTCTGGAGCAGCAACTGCAGGTGCGCCTGCTGGCGCGCTCGACGCGCAGTCTGCGCCTGACGCCCGAGGGCGAGCTGTATCTGGTGCATGCCCGGCTGGCGTTGCAGAGCCTGGAGGAGGGACGTCAGCAACTGGTCGGCAGTCAGGAGGGAATCTGCGGTGTATTGCAGCTGTCGGCGCCCTCGGATCTGGGGCGTAACACGCTGTTGCCGTGGCTCGACGAGTTTCAGGGCGAGCATCCGCAACTGCAACTGCGCCTGCTGCTGGCAGACCGGGTGACCGACCTGTTTCGTGAGCCGGTGGATATCGCCCTGCGCTACGGCGCGCCGGAGGATTCCAGCCTGGTGGCGCTGCCGGTGGCAGCGGACAATCGTCGGGTGCTCTGCGCTTCACCTTCCTATCTCGCCCGGCACGGTTCGCCGCAGAGCGTTGAGGAGCTGCATCAGCACAACTGCCTGCTCTATATGCTGCATGGCCGTGCGTATGATCGCTGGCGCTTTGAGGATGGCAAGCGCGAAGTGCTGATGAACGTAGCGGGCGACCGGGTTTGCGACGATGCCGATGTCACGCGACGCTGGGCCGTGGCCGGGCGGGGCGTGGTGTACAAGTCCTGGCTGGATGTCGCCGAAGACGTGCACGAAGGACGCCTGCAGGTGCTGCTGCCGAGCTGGCTGGGCGAGCCGACGCCTTTGTATCTGGTCTGTGCGCACCGTGCCCAACTGAGCAAGGCGGTGCATCTGCTGCGCGAGTTCGTGCAGCTGCGCTGCCAGCGTCTGCTGGACGCTGCGCCCTGGCGTTAGCACTCGACGCGATATAGCCCCGAGGCACGGTGGTGCTGCGTTACAAGCCGGTTGCATGCGAGCGTTCATAAGCAGCCTGCGTCTGCCCGAACGTTACGTGTGCCTGCCCATTGCCTGGCGGTACTGCTGCGGCGTAAAGCCGGTGAGCTGCTTGAACTTGCGGCTGAAGGCGCTGTGGTCGGTATAGCCGCATTGCAGGGCGATATCGGTGATGGGCAGATCGGTCAGCAGCAGGCCATGGGCATGCTCAAGGCGGGCCTTGCTGATCATCTGCCGGGGCGTGAGGTGGAACACGCGCTTGCAGTAGCGCTCCAGCTGGGCGACGGACAGGCCGGCGATCTGCGTCAGCGTCTCCAGGGTGATGCTTTCGTGGAAATGCTGGCGAATGTGTTCGTCCACGGCGGCCAGGCGCTCGTAGGCGGGATGGCTGGCACTGGCCGACTGCAGGTCCACGGAGATGCCCATCAGCCCGATGATGCGTCCGTCGCGGTCGTGCAGGGGGCGCTTGTGCGTCAGGCACCAGCCAGGTTCGCGGCTGCCGTAGAGGTGCAGCTCCAACTGGTCTTCCAGCATCTGGCCCTGTTGCAGAACGCGGCGGTCCTGCTCGGTGTAGCCGGGGCCGAGCTGGGCAGGGAAGACCTCGGCACTGGTCTTGCCCAGCAGGGGGCGCAGATCCCTCAGCCCACAGCGCTGAACCAGGGTGCGGTTGGCCAGCAGGTAGCGCGCCTGGGTGTCCTTGATGAAGATCACCGCATTGGGGATCGCATCCAGCATGGGCAGCAGCAGCCTGGCGCTGCCCAGTAACTCTTCCATGTTCTTCGGACGCGTCTGCTCGCTCTGTGCGAACAGGGCGCCGAGCGCGTTTCGCGACATTTTCCTTTCTCCAGCGGTGGGCCCGACCGTCCGGCAGGTTGCCCCAGGGCCATGGCTGCTGTCGAGAGGCACTCGGCGACATCGCGCGGGATGGGCGCTCTGTGCCGATTTCGTCATGGTGGCCGGGGAAAAGTATCAAGCCCGGGCACCCTGCGCCGGGCCAATCTATGGCCGCTGCAGATGGCGGGAGATCTTTGCCCGGCTCCTGGCGGGTGCCTGAGTCG
This sequence comes from Ectopseudomonas composti, assembly GCA_946886245.1. The sequence goes on from CAMPIF010000041.1 coordinate 10,538, forward strand.
CCTCCAGAGCAACACGCTGCAGCAGACTCTCTCCAGCCCATCCAAAACATACAAGAGGGCGGCACCATGTCTGGAAAGTTCAAGAAACAACTGTCTCTGACGGACCTCACCTTCATTGGCCTGGGGGCCATCTTCGGTTCCGGCTGGCTGTTTGCCGCCAGCCACGTCTCCGCCATTGCCGGTCCGGCAGGCATCATCTCCTGGTTTCTCGGCGGCTTCGCGGTGCTGCTGCTGGGCATCATCTATTGCGAGCTGGGCGCGGCACTGCCACGTGCCGGTGGGGTGGTGCGCTACCCGGTGTTTTCCCACGGTCCGCTGCTGGGCTACCTGATGGGATTCATCACGCTGATCGCCTTTTCCAGCCTGGTGGCGATCGAGGTGGTGGCTGCACGTCAGTACGCAGCGGCCTGGTTTCCCGGCCTGACCCAGTCCGGCAGCAGCAATCCGACGCTGCTCGGCTGGTTGCTGCAATTCGCCTTGCTGTGCCTGTTCTTCTGGCTCAACTACCGCAGCGTGAAAACCTTCGCCCGCGCCAACAACCTGGTCAGCGTATTCAAGTTCATCGTGCCACTGCTGGTCATTGGTGTGCTCTTCACCTTCTTCAAGCCCGAGAACTTCCAGGTGCAGGGCTTCGCGCCGTTCGGGCTGGCAGGCATCGAGATGGCGGTGTCGGCCGGCGGCATCATCTTCGCCTACCTGGGCCTGACGCCGATCATTTCGGTGGCCAGCGAGGTCAAGAATCCGCAGCGCACCATTCCCATCGCGCTGATCCTCTCGGTGCTGCTCTCCACGGCTATCTATGTGCTGCTGCAGGTGGCGTTTTTGGGCGCCGTGCCGACCGACATGCTGGCCAGCGGCTGGGCTGGGATCTCCAAGGGGTTCGCCCTGCCGTACCGCGACATCGCGCTGGTGCTCGGGGTGGGCTGGCTGGCCTATCTGGTGGTCGCCGATGCGGTGGTTTCGCCCAGTGGCTGCGGCAACATCTACATGAATGCGACGCCACGGGTGATCTATGGCTGGGCGCAGACCGGCACCTTTTTCCGCATCTTCACGCGCATCGACGCCGCCTCTGGCATTCCGCGTCCGGCGCTGTGGCTGACCTTCGCCCTGTCGGTGTTCTGGACCCTGCCGTTCCCCTCCTGGGAAGCGCTGATCAATGTGGTGTCCGCCGCCCTGGTACTGAGCTATGCGGTCGCCCCGGTCACGGTGGCTGCGCTGCGCCGCAATGCGCCGGACATGCCGCGGCCGTTCCGTGTGCGTGGCCTGGCGGTGATGGGACCGCTGTCCTTCGTGATTGCCGCGCTGATCGTCTACTGGTCCGGCTGGGGCACCGTGTCCTGGCTGCTGAGCCTGCAGATTGTGATGTTCGTGATCTACCTGCTGTGCCGCCGCTTCGTGCCGACCGAGCACCTGAGCCTTGCCCAGCAGGTGCGCTCGTCCGCCTGGCTGATCGGCTTCTACGCCGTGACGCTGCTGCTTTCCTGGTTGGGCAGCTTTGGCGGGCTGGGAGTGCTCGCTCATCCCTATGACACCCTCAGCGTGGCGCTCTGTGCCCTGGGCATTTACCACTGGGGCGCAGCCACCGGTGTACCGGCCGAGCTGATTCGCCTGAGCGGCGAAGACGAGAGCGAGGACGGTGATGAAGCGGACGTGGCGCCAGCCTCGACACTGTTGCCTGACCGCGCCCAGTCGGTATGAACCGGAATGGGTACGACCATGACTGATCTCGTCAATCTCAGCCTCGATCAGGTGCACGCCCTCGCGTTGCGTGCCCTGACCGTCAACGGCATGGGCCAGGATCACGCCCGTGTCATCGCTGACACCATCACCCAGGGGCAACGCGATGAGTGCCATTCCCACGGCTTGTACCGCGTGCTGGTGTGCGTGCACTCGCTGCGCTGCGGCAAGGTGGACCCGCTGGCACAGCCTCGCGTGAGTCGCCCGGCACCGGCCATCGTCCGCGTCGATGCGCAGCGGGGCTATTCGCTGCTGGCCTTGCAGACCGGGCTGCCGCTGTTGCTTGAGCAGGCCCGCGAGCTGGGCGTGGCGGCGCTGGTGATCCGCAACTGTTTCCACTTCTCCGCGCTGTGGCCAGAGGTGGAAGCCATTGCCGCCGAAGGACTGGTGGGCCTGGCCATGACCCCCAGTCATGCCTGGGTGGCGCCGGAGGGCGGCAGCCAAGGGGTGTTCGGCACCAATCCGCTGGCATTCTCCTGGCCACGCCAGGGCCGTGAGCCCTTCGTCTTCGACTTCGCCACCAGCGCCATTGCCCGAGGGGATATCGAGCTGCATGCGCGCCAGGGCAAACCGATTCCCCTGGGCTGGGGACTGGATGCCGACGGGCAGCCCAGCACCGAAGCACGCGCCGTACTGCAGGGCGCCATGCAGACCTTCGGCGGTCACAAGGGCTCGGCCCTGGCGGCGATGATCGAACTCATGGCCGGGGCACTGATTGGTGACCTGACCAGTGCCGAGTCGCTGGCGTTCGACGCCGGCGCCGGGGCGACGCCCTGCCATGGCGAACTGCTGCTGGCGTTCGATCCGGCGCGTTTTCTGGGCAGTGAGCTGGAAGCCGGACGACAGCGCGCCGAGGCCCTGTTCAGCGCCATTACCGAGCAGGGCGCACGTTTGCCCTCACAGCGTCGTTTCGCGGCCCGCCAGCGCAGCCGACAGGCCGGCGTCCGGGTGAGCCGAACGCTGCTGGACGATATCCAACGGCTGATCGATCAGCCCCATTCCCTGACCTGACGGACCTGGCCATGAAGCGTATCCATGTCATCGATTCCCACACTGGCGGCGAACCCACGCGCCTGGTCATAGACGGTTTTCCCGATCTGGCCGGCAGCACCCTGGCGGAGCAGCGTGACACCTTGCGCGAGCAGCACGACCGCTGGCGCCGTGCCTGTCTGCTGGAGCCGCGCGGCAACGACGTGCTGGTGGGCGCGCTGTACCGTCCGCCGGTTTCGCCCGGCGCAACCTGCGGGGTGATCTTCTTCAACAACGCCGGTTACCTCGGCATGTGCGGCCACGGCACCATCGGCCTGGTGGCGTCCTTGCAGTACCTGGGCCTGATGGCGCCCGGCGAGCACCGCATCGACACCCCGGTGGGCACCGTCAGCGCCACGCTGCACGAGGACGGCAGTGTCACCCTCGGCAATGTGCCGGCCTATCGCTATCGCCGTCAGGTGCCGGTGGACGTGCCGGGACACGGTGTGGTCCACGGCGACATCGCCTGGGGCGGCAACTGGTTCTTCCTGGTCAACGACCACGGCCAGACCCTGCGCCTGGACAATGTCGATGCCCTCAGCGCATACACCTGGGCGCTGTTGCAGGCCCTGGAGGCACAGGGCATCAGCGGCGAGGGCGGAGCGCCTATCGACCATATCGAGTTGTTCGCCGAGGACGACGAGGCGCACAGCCGCAACTTCGTCCTGTGTCCCGGCAAGGCTTATGACCGTTCGCCCTGTGGCACTGGAACCAGCGCCAAGCTCGCCTGCCTCGCCGCAGACGGCAAGCTCGCTGCCGGGCAGACCTGGGTCCAGGCCAGCATCACCGGCAGTCGCTTCGAAGGGCGCTACCAATGGGAGGGCGAGCGCATTCGTCCCTTCATCACGGGCCGCGCCCACCTGACCGCCGACAACACCCTGCTCATCGATGAGCAGGACCCTTTCGCCTGGGGCATCTGAGCCCCCTTCGCCCCATTTTCAATCCCTGCTCAAGGAGCGACAGCATGAATATCGATATCTTCCGTGGCTGCATTCCCGCCCTCATGACGCCCTGCACCGAGACGCGTCAACCCGACTACGATGCCCTGGTCGCCAAGGGCCGCGAACTGATCCAGGCCGGTATGAGCGCCGTGGTCTACTGCGGCTCCATGGGTGACTGGCCGCTGCTCAGTGAGGCGCAACGTCAGGAAGGGGTGGCGCGTCTGGTGCAGGCTGGCGTGCCCACCATCGTCGGCACGGGGGCGGTGAGTAGCCGTGAGGCGGTATCGCATGCCGCCCACGCAGCCAGGGTGGGTGCCCACGGGCTGATGGTGATTCCGCGCCTGCTCTCCCGTGCGGCCTCGCCGGCGGCGCAGAAGGCGCACTTCAGCGCCGTGCTGCAGGCGGCGCCGGAGCTGCCTTCGGTCATCTACAACAGCCCGTATTACAGCTTCTCCACCCGCGCCGATCTGTTCTTCGAACTGCGCGGGCAGCACCGCAACCTGATCGGCTTCAAGGAGTTCGGTGGCGCGGCCGACATGCGCTACGCCGCCGAGCACATCACCTGCCGCGATGACGACGTGATTCTCATGGCCGGTGTCGACACCCAGGTGTTCCATGGTTACGTCAACTGCAACGCCACCGGCACCATCACCGGCATCGGTAACGTGCTGCCCCGTGAAGTGCTGCAACTGGTCGCTCTGAGTCGTCAGGCTGCCAGTGGCGACGCGCGCGCACGGCGCCTGGCCCTGGAGCTGAGTGCTGCGCTGGAGGTGCTCTCGTCCTTCGACGAAGGCTGCGATCTGGTGCTGTTCTACAAGTACCTGATGGTGCTCAACGGCGACCGCGAGTACCGCTTGCACTTCAACGAGAGCGATGCCCTCAGCGACTCCCAGCGCCGCTATGCCGAGCAGCAGTACAGCCTGTTCCGCCAGTGGTATGCCAACTGGACTGCCGAACACGACCTCGCCTGAGTTCGCCCGCCCCGCCTGCCATAGGCACGGCGGGGCCAACCCCTGAACGCTAAGGATGCACCATGACTCTTACAGGCAAGATGCTGATCGGCGGCGCGGCCGTGTCCGGCGTCGGCAAGGCGTTTCACGCCATCGATCCCGCCACCGGCCAGGCTCTTGAGCCTGCCTACCACGGCGCCACTCGCACGCAGGTGGAGCAGGCGTGTGCCCTGGCCTGGGCCGCCTTCGATGACTTTCGAGAGACCACACCGTCAGCCCGCGCGGCTTTTCTGGAGGCCATTGCCGAGTCCATCGAAGCCCTGGGC
>CAMPIF010000042.1 GCA_946886245.1 Ectopseudomonas composti
CTTCCAGACCCTGACCCCGTCGCGCCTGAGCCGTGCAGACTTTATCAAGGCCTTCGCCGACATCTACGAGCACTCGCCCTGGGTCGCCGAGCAGGCGTTTGACCTGGGCCAGGACGAGCGCATCGACGAGATTGACGGCCTGCATCAGCGCATGGCCGGTCTGATGCTCAGGGCCAGCCATGCCGCACAGCTGGCCCTGATCAACGCTCACCCGGACCTGGCCGGCAAGGCCGCCGTGCGCGGCGAGTTGACCGCCGCCTCTACCGCGGAGCAGGCCGGCGCGGGCATCAATGAATGCACCGCCGAGGAGTTCGCCCGCTTTACCGAACTCAACGCTGCCTACAAGGCCAAGTTCGGCTTCCCCTTCATCATGGCGGTGAAGGGCAGCAATCGGCACCAGATCCTGGCGGCCTTCGAGGAGCGGATTCACAACACCCCGGACGAGGAATTCGCCTACGCCCTGGCCGAGATCAACAAGATCGCGCTGTTTCGCTTGCAAGCGCTGTAAGCCTCACGCGCAGGCCTTCAGCGCCTGCGCGTCAACCTCGTCCATCGCTCACGCCTGAGGATTGTCGCCCTCGACCATCCGAACCTGAGCGGTCGCGGCGACGCCCTCGCTCCCCCAAAGCCGCCCGATCCGGGCACTTTCGTTCCGTCCCCCAGCCGCTGCAACCGATCAGGCTCAACCGCCCAGGGCATGGCGTCGGCCACCTGAGCGAGCGGCCAAGCCATTGTGCACAATCTTTAAATAAATTGTTTTTAACCATGTCCACGAGTTGCTATAGTCGGCACATCCTGACCGATCGGACAATTTTTCGATCGATCGGAGCAGAGGTGCCGTGAAGCCTCGTGTAAGAACCTGTGCAAAGTCTCGCGAGCTAGAGCAATGCAAGGCAAAAACAGGCGAGGGCCAGTCGGAGTCGCGCTCGACTTTACGAGTTGTAAATGAGCAGTCCGAGCCTGTTTTTAACGCAGCAGTGCCGACGCGCAGCAGACTTTGAACAAGTTCTAAGCCCATGACCGTATAAAAACAAAATGGCAGGCTATGACATGACCACAGACAGCAACACCCAAGCCCCAGCTGCGCCCGTCGGCAACAGCGACCTGATCTATCAGCTGGACGACACACCAGCTTTCGCCCCAGCCATCTTCGCGGCGCTGCAGCATGTGCTGGCCAGCTTCGTCGGCATCATCACCCCAACCCTGATCGTTGGCAGTGCTCTGGGCCTTGGCGCCCATGTACCTTATCTGGTGAGCATGGCGCTGTTCGTCTCCGGGCTCGGCACCTTCGTCCAGGCCAAACGCATCGGCCCTATCGGTTCCGGCCTGTTGTGCCTGCAGGGCACCAGCTTCGGTTTTCTCAGCGTGATTCTCAGCGCCGGCTTCATCGTCAAGGGGCGCGGCGCCAGCGAGGAGGAGATACTCGCCACGCTGTTCGGCATCTGCTTCTGCGCTGCGTTCGTCGAGATTGCCTTCAGTCAGTTCATCAACAAGCTGCGCAAGGTGATCACCCCGGTGGTCACCGGTACCATCATCTGCCTGATGGGACTGTCGCTGATCAAGGTCGGCATGACCGACCTGGCCGGCGGCTATGGCGCGCCAGATCTCGGCGCCCTGCACCATCTGGCCCTCGGCGGTCTGGTGCTGGGCACCATCGTCGTGCTCAACCGCGCGTCCTCGCAGGTGCTGCGTCTTTCTGCAGTGATCATCGGCCTGACCCTGGGCTTTGCGGTCGCCTGGTTCACCGGCCGGGTGGACTTCGCCAACATGGCCGAGGTACCGCTGATCAGCGTGCCGCAACCGTTCAAGTACGGCTTCAGCTTCGACTGGATCGCCTTCGTACCGATCGCCGTGATCTTCCTGATCACCCCGCTGGAAACGGCAGGCGACCTGACCGCCAACTCGATCATCTCCAAGCAGCCGGTCAAAGGGCCGCTGTACATGCGCCGGATCAAATCCGGGGTACTGGCCGACGGCTGCAACTCGGCGGTCGCCGCCATGTTCAACAGCTTGCCGATGACCACCTTCAGCCAGAACAACGGGGTGATCCAGCTCACCGGCGTGGCCAGCCGCCATGTGGGTTTCTACATCGCCAGCATCCTGGTGCTGCTCGGCCTGTTCCCGGTGGTGGGCGCGGTGTTGCAACTGATGCCCAAGCCGGTGCTTGGTGGCGCCACCCTGATCATGTTCGGCACCGTCGCGGTGGCCGGTATCAAGATTCTCAGCGAAGCCGGCCTGCACCGCCGCAACGTGCTGATCGTGGCCATTTCCCTGGGCCTTGGCCTGGGTGTAGCCGGCGTACCGGACGTGCTCTCGCACATGCCGGACGTCCTGAAGAACATCTTCGGCTCGCCCATCACCATCGGCGCCTTCAGCGCCATCGTGCTGAACATCTTCCTGCCCGACGAGAATCACGAAGTCGAGGAAGACGACTACGACCCCGAGGCGCACCTGCACACCGTGCTGCAGAACCGTCCGGAAGATGCAGCCAGCGACGACAGCAGCCTCAAGCCCCTCAGCCGCGACCTCGACCCGGCCGCCCGGCCGAGCTGACCCCAGACTCAGACCCAACTCCCGGCGGCACGCCGCCGGGAGAGGCACGCTTGCACGCCAACAATAAGGAAAACCCATGAAACTCAAGCATCTGCCCCACTGCCTCGCCCTGTCAGCCGGACTGTTCTGCGGCCAGCAGGCACTCGCCAGCGACCTGCTCTACTGGCAGGACAACAGCCTGTCGTACCTGTACGGCGAGAACTTCCAGCGCATGAACTTCAATGGCGAAGAACAGCGCACCCAGACCACCTTCACCTTCGAGCACGCCAGTGGCTGGGCCTGGGGCGACGTCTTCTACTTCCTCGATTACATCCGCGCCGACAACGTGCAGTCGCGCGGCAGCTTCGACAACGGCAGCTTCCGTCAGCATGACAAGAATTCCTTCTACTACATGGAGTTCTCCCCGCGCCTCAGCCTGAGCTGGCTGACCGGGCAGAAGCTGGCCGCCGGCCCGATCAAGGACGTGTTCGCCGCCTTCACCTACGAGAAAGGCGAAGGCGGCCCGGGTCCGGAGAACTACCTGTACGGTGTTGGCCTGGACTGGGAAGTGCCCGGCTTCACCTACTTCAAGACCAACCTGTATCAGGTGAAGATCAACAACCACACCTTCTTCACCGACAGTAACAGCAACGGCTACGCCACCCAGCTGACCGTCAGTGCGGCTTACCCGTTCAGCCTGGGCGACCAGGACTTCGTCGTCGACGGCTTCCTCGACTGGCGCTCGCCGTCGCGTGACGCAGGCACCCAGACCTCGGTCGGCTCCTCGATCCAGGTCAAGTGGGATGCGGGCAAGGCCCTGTTCGGCAAGGAGCGCCAGCTCTACGTGGGCACCGAGATCAACATGTGGCGCGCCAAGTACGGCGTGAAACCGGTGGATGGTTCGGATGATCGTTTCGACCAGACCGCCGTGCAGGCACTGGTCAAGTATCACTTCTGACCACTGCCGCAACGTACTTGGCCGACGTCGGGTAGGGACGGCGGCCGGGTAAAAAGGGGGATGGGCGTTCGCGCCCTTCCCCCTTTTTCTTTGATCTTCATCTTTCCATGTACGGTGCGCTTGAGACCGGACTGGCAAATAAGTGTGTGCTTTCGGTGCTGCCCTATCCATTAACGCGTCGCCTGACCTGACGGGTTTCGCCCCTTACGGGCGACTCACTTGATTCGCTGCGCTCACCCTGCGGGCCAGCCTGCGGCTGTTACTGCGCTGCGCTTCGTAGCTCTTGCTTGTGCAAAGAAAGTAAGCAAAGAAACACACCCCTGCATACGAGCTAGGCGCCCCCGCCCTGCTGCGCCGGGGTTCCCTCCTTCCATCACCGCTCCAGGGGCACGACCGGATGCGGCCCACTGACGAAGGGCCATCCCTGGCCCATCGCAGCTCTCGCGACATCCATGTCGCTCAACACCTTCCACGGTGATTCCACTCGGCCTCCTGAAGGGGACTTGGGCGTCGTCTGTAAGATCGCGCTTAAAGAGCAAAATCCAAACGCTGCCGACTTTGATCTTCCGGAGATTTCGCAAGCTCACGGCCCGGTCCCCTTCAGGAGGCCGAGCGGAGGTGTTGCGTAGGGGGATGAGCCGCATGGATGCGGCGAAATACCGATGGCGGCCCCGCTTAATGGGCCAAGGATGGCCCATGTAAGCCTGCCCCCGCAGCGGCGCCGGAGCGAGGAAACGCAGCGAAGCGGAGTAACAGCCGCAGGCTGGCCCGAAGGGTGAGCGCAGCGAATCAAGGTGTGGCGCCTGTAAGGGGCGCAACCCAAACGCTCAGTGGACTCGGTAATGGATAGTGCTAAGCCCGTCAGCAATACGCACACAAACTTGCCAGTCCGATATCAGCCGACAGTTTCTCTAAACCAGGTGAGAAATCTTCCTCTTTGGGCCGAGCAAAAGAGCTGGTGCGCAAGGCGCACCCTACGGGTATTTACCATGCCCCCCGGCTGAACACCGTGCGCACCAACCCAGCGCTCCGCAATCAGGCCTGGCACCGCATCGGTGCAGAATCGGGCCGCCTATCCGGCTTTTTCATCAACGCCTTGCAACCACAGAACTGACCGCAAGGTCAAGTTTTTGATCACAATATTTCTATTTTTTGTGTGCAATTTGTCCAAAAGCCATGTTCAGCAGCGTATTTTCTGTATACAAGACAATCAGGTTACTACCGAAACACTGTCGAAATGGCTGTATACATCGATTCAGTCACGACGCGAATACAAAATCGGAACGAAACCTGCAGACAAACCTCCTCACAGATCGCCGCGGCGCAAGAACAAAACTGGGAGCTGTCCATGTCCAACACCGAAGACTTTCGCATCAAGAACATCGATCCGTCGTTACACAACGAGGACCTCGCTCCACTGGCGCCCGAGAAGCGTACCTGGGGCTGGTTCGAGATCTTCAACGTCTGGTCGAACGACATTCAAAGCCTGTTCGGCTATACCCTGGCGGCCACGCTGTTCATCTCCTACGGGCTCAATGGCTGGGCGGTGCTGGCCGGTATCGTCCTCGCCGGCTGCATCGTCATGGGCCTGGTGCAGCTGACCGGCAAACCCAGCGTCAAGTACGGCATCCCCTTCCCGGTATTCGCCCGCGCCAGCATGGGCGTGCGCGGCGCCAACTTCCCTGCGCTGGTGCGTGGCATCGTCGCCATCTTCTGGTACGGCGTGCAGACCTACTTCGCCTCCACCGCCGTGGCACTGCTGCTCAACTCGCTGCTGCAGCCGCAAGACCCTGCCGTATACATGGGCCTGACCGCCATCGGCTGGTTGTCCTACGTGATCGTTTGCCTGTTCCAGGTCGGCCTGTTCGTCTGCGGCATGAGCTGGATCACCCGCTTCCTCAACTGGGCCGGGCCACTGGTCTATGTGGTGATGATCGCGCTGATGGGCCTGATCTGGTATCAGGCCGGCCCGAGCCTGCTCAGCGAACTGGGCAACATCTTCAGCGGTACCGGTGAATACAAGGCCGGCCCGGTGGCTGCGTTCTTCGCCGTGGTCGGCACCATGGTCGCCTACTTCGCCGCCGTGGTGATCAACTACGGCGACTTCGCCCGCTTCGTCAAAAGCGAGAAGCAGATGACCATCGGCAACTTCCTCGGCCTGCCGGTGAGCCTGGCGATCTTCTCGCTGATCGCCCTGGTGATCACTGCCGGCACCGTGGTGGTGTTCGGCGAGACGCTGACCAACCCGACCGATATCGTCGCCCGGGTAGACAACCTGACCCTGACCATCATCGCCGCGCTGACCTTCTTCGCCGCGACCGTGGGCATCAACCTGGTGGCCAACTTCATCCCACCAGCCTATGACCTGGCCAACCTGGCACCGGCTCACATCAGCGCTCGCACCGGTGGTTTCATCACTGCGGGCATCGCCTTCTTCATCGGCGCGCTGTGGGTGGCCTTCATCAGCAGCGTCGGCATCGCCGCCTTCGTCGACACCCTGGGCGCCGTGCTGGCGCCGCTGTACGGCATCATCGTCGTCGACTACTACCTGGTGCGCCGGCGCAAGCTCGATCTGCAGCAACTGTTCAGTGCCGAGGTCGGCTCGGCCTACTACTTCGACGGCGGCTGGAACCGCAAGGCCTTGGTCGCCTTTGCCGTCGCCTCGGTGTTCTCCGTCGCCTCGGTCTGGGCGCCCGTTCTGGGCCAGCTGTCGGGCTATTCCTGGCTGCTCGGCGCCCTGCTCGGCGGGCTGCTGCACTACGGCCTGATGCGCGGCCAGGCGCAGGCGCTGAAGCGCGCCGACGTCGTAGTTTGAGCTGCAGGAGCCGATGACCGGGCGTAACGGTACCAGACGCCAATCTACGGCCCATGCAAATCGAGCACCAATAACTGTATACAAAAAACCATCAGAAGCTTAGCGATGTATACAGCGCAGAAAAGAGAGGAACTCCATGAGAATCCGCGTCATTAATCCCAATACCACAGCCAGCATGACCGAGAAGATCGGCCAGGCTGCTCGCCGTATCGCAGCTCCTGACACTCAGATCGTGGCAAGCAACCCAAGTAGCGGCCCGGTATCGATCGAGAGTCATTTCGACGAAGCCATCAGCGCGGTAGGTGTGCTTGAGGAAGTACGCACCGGTGAGCGCGAAGGAACCGACGCTTATATTCTCGCCTGCTTTGGGGACCCAGGACTGCTGGCTGCACGCGAACTGACCCACGCCCCGGTAATTGGCATCGCCGTAGCGGCTTTCGACATGGCCACTCTGTTCAGCTCTCGCTTCTCGATCGTCACCTCCCTTGGTCGCACCGGCATCATCGCTGAGCACCTGCTGCAGAACTACGGCTTTGCTCACCATTGCCGACGCGTGCGAGCTGCTGAAATTCCTGTGCTGGACCTGGAAGACAGCGGCGACAGCGCACTGGATCGCATCATCGAAGAATGCAAACGAGCCAAAGCCGAGGACAACATCGGCGCAATCGTTCTTGGCTGCGGCGGCATGGCCGACCTGACCGCTCAGATCAGCGATGCCGTGGGCCTACCCGTAGTCGAAGGCGTGACGGCCGCCGTGAAGCTGGCCGAATCCCTGGTCAGCCTGGGCCTGGGCACGAGCAAGCATGGCGACCTGGACTTTCCTCGCCCCAAGACCTTCAGCGGTCACTTCAGCTATCTATCGGGCGCCTAATCCCGCTCTTTGGCACAGGTGGAGCGCCTGCCGAGCCCCCAACTGGGGGGCACCCCAAACAATTACAAAAGGGACTGGTCCTGATCCCACCAAGAGGTCCACACAATGAATAATGAAAACTGTGCCTCAGAAACACCCGATTGCACAGAACCAGAAGTGCTCGGTAAAGCCGCTGGCGCAGAGTCGCTGGCACCGCAGGAAAACCGCATAATGGGGCGGCTATCCTATTTGCTGGCCTGGTTCGGGGGCTGTGTCGCCATCGGTACCTTTGCCATGGGATCGAGCATCGTCGGCACTCTCAATCTCTTGCAGGCGAGCGTAGCCATTGCAATCGGTTGCTTCGTCATCGGTATCGCCTTGGCACTCAACGGCGCCGCCGGTTACAAATATGGCATCCCCTTCATGGTCCAGGCACGCAGCGCCTTTGGCTTCACCGGCACCCGCTTCCCCGGCCTGGTCCGAGCAGTTCCGGCTATTGTCTGGTACGGCTTCCAAAGCTGGATTGGGGCCGCAGCAATCAATGCAGTGTCGACAACCATGTTCGGCTTCGACAACCTGGTGTTCTACTTCATCGCCTTCCAGTTCCTGCAAATCGGCCTTTCCATATTCGGCTTCCAAGGCATTAAGTGGCTGGAAAACGTTGGTAGTGTCTTCATTCTGTTTTCCCTCGTTTACATGTTCTACAGCGTGATCAATCGCTATGGCGATGAGATCACCACCAATCTGGTGAACATTGAAGGCACCTGGGGCCTGCCATTCTGGGGTGCCACCATGCTTTTTCTAGGCATTTACAGCACGATGATGCTCAACGTCAGCGACTATTCACGCGAACTGAAGAAAGGCAGTAGCGCAGGTACGCTGACCACTATCTATGCCATGTCGATCCTTCCCTGCACCCTGTTTATGGGGCTGATCGGCTTGATGGTTTCCGGCGCCACGGGAGTCAGTGATCCGATACAGGTCTTCTCCAGCGCTGTCGACAACACCCCACTACTGATAATCACGCTACTGTTCATCGCCTTCGCTCAAGTGACTACCAACGTATTGAATAACGTGGTGCCGCCAACCTATATCCTCATGGATGTATTCAAACTTCCGTTCCGCACGGCGACCATCATCGTTGGCGTGCTCGCCTTCGGTACTTTCCCTTGGGAGCTGGTCAAAGAAGAGTCCTCTTCTGGGCTGCAAGTATTTGTACAAACTTACTCGGCGTTCCTCGGCCCGATCTTCTCCGTGATGGTTGTGGACTACTTCATCCTGCGCCAGCGTAATTTGGACATTGCCAAGCTGTATGACGAAAACGGCCCATATCGCGGCGTAAACTACGCAGCCATTGGCGCTTCGCTTCTCGGCGCCGCTGTTGCACTGAGCCTGCCCGTAATGTCGTGGTATGCCAGCCTGATACCCGCCGGCCTGAGCTACTACCTGATGATGTTGCACTTACCCGCCTTCAAACGCTTTTGTAGCTGAGCTGTCTTGCCCAGCCAACAAGAAGCTAAGGCACTGACGAAGCCGGCGCCTGTGCGCCGGCTTTTTCTTTCTGCCGCTCGAGAAAGTCCACCTTCCACTGTTCCAGGCCGATGTAGTCGCTATCGAGGTTGGCCTCGACACGATAACTCGCCTTGAGCGCGGCAACCTGAGCCGAGCGCTCGGCGAGAAAGCGATCGAAACGCGCGATCAGCTGTGGATGACGAGCGCTGGACAGATGAAAGCTGCCACGGGTATGCGGCAACTTGGGATCAAACACCAAAGCACCCGGGCGCGCGCGAATGTTGTCCAGATAATGGGTGGCCACCACCACGTTGAAGTAGGCGCCATCGGTGTCCTGCTTCAGCGCCTGGCGAATCATCTGGCGCAGATCATCGCTGTAGCTCAGCTGAATCTGCCCACTGTCGATAGGCTGTTCGTATCCGCGCGGTGTCCAGCCCTGCACCATGGCCAGACGACGGATGCTCTCCAGCGCCTGCCCCTGGCGCTGCGGTGCCACCAGCACGCCATCGACGTAATCGACCACGGCCTGGCTGTAGTGCAACGTCATGCCAGCCTTCTGTGCACCGGCCCAGTGCGGGCTGTCGGGATACTTGAGATCGATCTCGCCGCGCTGCAGGGCCGGCAGCAACTGATCCACCGGCAACGCCTTGTAGCTCAGGCCGATACCGCTGTCAGCCGCGAAGGCATCCAGCACCTCACGAGCGAAGCCACGGTAATGACCTTCGGCATCGAGGCTGTAGTGCGGAGCGAATGGCAGGTCCTCGACGCCGACCACGTAGGTCTGCGCCAGGACTGCGGGTGTCAGCACAATGGTGGAAAACAGGCACAGTCGTACGGGCTGCATTGGAGCCTCCTTATTGTTGTTATGGGAATCCGATCAGACGGGCTCAGCCGCCGGTCATACTCATGAAGCGCACCACCTGCACCTGCTCGTCGGTGGCGAAGTGATGCCGCTCGGGCTTCAGACGCAGCGCCTCGATCAGCGCCTGGCGCAGGCGTTCGCCGTCGCCCGGATGCGCGCGCAGCAGGCGCTTGAGGTCCAGCGCGTTGTCGTCGCCAAGACACAGCACCAGCTTGCCTTCGGCGGTGACCCGGACACGGTTGCAGTCACCGCAGAAATTGTGGCTGTGCGGCGAGATGAACCCCACCTGGGTCTGCGTGCCGACCACCTGCCAGTAGCGCGACGGCCCGCCGGTGACCTTGCTGCTGCGCACCAGCGCATGGCGCTGCTCGATACGCTGGCGCACCTCGTCGCTGGAGCAGAAGGTCTGTTCACGGCTGTGGCTGACCACGCTGCCCAGCGGCATTTCCTCGATGAAACTGATATCCAGGCCGCGCGCGATGGCGAACTCGACCAGATCCTGCACCTCGTCATCATTGCGCCCGCTCTGCACCACGCTGTTGAGCTTGATCCGCTCGAAGCCGGCCGCGCGCGCCGCCTCGATGCCGGCCAGTACCTGGTCGAGCCTGTCGCGTCGGGTGAACGCGGCGAAGCGCTCGCGCTGCAGGGAATCCAGGCTGATGTTCAGACGCCGCACGCCCGCCGCGCGCAAGGGCGCTGCCATTTCGGCCAACTGCGAGCCATTGGTGGTGATCGCCAGGTCGTCCAGCTCGTCACGCTCACCCAGGCGCTGCAGCAGGCTCAGCAGGTTCTTGCGCACCAGCGGCTCACCGCCGGTGATACGAATACGCCGCACGCCAAGGCTGATGAAGGCATCGGCCACGGCGTACAGCTCCTCCAGGCTGAGAATCTGCTGACGCGGCGCGAACTGCATGTCTTCGCTCATGCAGTAGGTGCAGCGAAAATCACAGCGATCGGTCACCGACAAACGCAGGTAGGTGATGCGCCGACCAAAGGGATCGACGAGCTGATGGGTATTCACGGTGGGTCTCCTGCAGCGTCACGCGCCGAGACTTTTTGTCATGGATAACGTTGTGCGCGATAGAAACAGAAAAGTGATTTCCTGTATACAAAAATTTGACCCCAGGGTCAGTTAAACGCTGAGCAGCCCGTGGCTGCTGGCTTGAGCCTCGCGCAAAGCCGGTGCTACCATGCCCGACCGCCGTCCGGCGGCAGAGCAAACCACAGGGCCTTATGACCAGCATTCGCGAGCGTAACAAAGAGCTCATCCTGCGCGCAGCCAGCGAGGAGTTCGCCGACAAGGGCTTCGCCGCCACCAAGACCAGTGACATTGCGGCCAAGGCAGGCCTGCCCAAGCCCAACGTCTACTACTACTTCAAGTCCAAGGAAAACCTCTACCGCGAGGTCCTGGAAAGCATCATCGAGCCACTGCTGGCCGCCTCTGCCCCCTTCAACCAGCCGGGCCATCCGAGCGAAGTGCTGACCGCCTACATCCGCTCGAAGATCCGCATCTCCCGCGATCTGCCGCATGCCTCCAAGGTGTTCGCCAGCGAGATCATGCACGGCGCGCCGCACCTGTCGCCTGAACAGACCGAACAGCTCAACGCCCAGGCCAAGCACAACATCGCCTGCATCCAGCGCTGGATCGATCAGGGCCTGATGGCGAAAGTCGACCCGCATCACCTGCTGTTCAGCATCTGGGCAGCGACCCAGACCTATGCCGACTTCGACTGGCAGATCTCAACCGTCACCGGCAAGGCCAGTCTGGACGATGCCGACTACGAAGCCGCCGCCCAGACCATCATTCGCCTGGTACTCAAAGGCTGCGACGTCAGCCCGATGCCGTCGATGGCCTCCGAGCTGGTGACCAGCGCCTGACGCGAATCTGAAGCCTCCACCGATCCTGTAGGGTGTCGCGGGGCCGCCCAGGTCGCGCGCAATAAGTGTCAGGATCGTTTCGCAGATCACAGGAAAGACCACGCTTTACCGATCCACCGCTCTGGTGGATGTAAACAGCGACATCCACCCTACGCAACGCGGCGAGCCAGCGGCATATCCCGATCCGTAGGGTGTCGCGGGGCCGCCCAGGTCGCGCGCACCAGGGTCAAGGATCGTTTCGCAGATCACAGGAAAGACCACGCCTTACCGATTCACCGCTCTGGTCGATGTAAACAGCGACATCCACCCTACACCCCGGCATCCGCCTTCAGCCCCAGCGACTCCAGCGCACTGACCGCACACTGCTCGTCGATATCCGAGGTGTCGCCGGTGATGCCGACGGCGCCGATCACTTCGCCGCGTTCATCACGAATCAACACCCCGCCCGGCGCCGGAATCAGGCTGCCTTGCGCCAGATTGTTCACCGCACCAATGAAAGCCGGGCGCTGCTGCGCGTCGGCGGCGATCAGCCGCGAGCCCTTGCCCAGGGCCAGCGCGCCCCAGGCCTTGCCGATGGCGATCTGTGGACGCAGCAGGCTCGCGCCGTCCTCGCGTTGCAGGCTGATCAGATGCCCGCCGGCATCCAGCACCGCCACCGTCAGCGGCGCCGCCTTTATCTCCCGCCCCACTGCCAGGGCACGACTGCCGATGGCGTTGGCGGTTTGCAGATTCAAGTTGCTCATGGTGATGACTCCTGAAGTGACAAAGGGAAAGAAACACCCAGGGCGCACGGGCGGTTGTGCGCACGGGCAATTCAGAACTCGCTCCACTATCCCACCAGCAACAAAAAATTCAACCACTACATACAATATTATTTTTTATTGTATACAGTTATCGCGACAGCCGTTCGCACCTGCCCCGCACAACCCGTCAAACGCACGTTTCAAAAGATTTTGCCCCAGACGACAGGCTGCACCGGAAAAAATGTTGACCGTGGAGTCATGGCCTGCATAGAATCCGAGCCAGGTGTTTTGTATACAATCTGATAACAAAAGAGGCACAAGAAATGGCCAGAATGAGAGCAATCGAGGCAGCCGTACTGGTGATGCGTCGCGAAGGCGTTGACACCGCATTCGGCGTCCCCGGCGCTGCCATCAACCCCCTGTATGCCGCACTGAAGAAACTCGGCGGCATCGATCACGTCCTGGCCCGTCACGTCGAAGGCGCTTCGCACATGGCCGAGGGTTACACCCGCACCAATGCCGGCAACATCGGTGTGTGCATCGGCACCTCCGGCCCCGCCGGCACCGACATGGTCACCGGCCTGTACTCGGCGTCCGCCGACTCCATTCCAATTCTGTGCATCACCGGCCAGGCGCCGCGTGCGCGCATGCACAAGGAAGATTTCCAGGCAGTCGACATCACCAGCATCGTCGGTCCGGTGACCAAGTGGGCCACCACCGTGATGGAACCCGGCCAGGTGCCGCGCGCCTTCCAGCGTGCCTTCCATGAAATGCGCAGCGGCCGCCCCGGCCCGGTGCTGATCGACCTGCCGTTCGACGTGCAGATGGCCGAGATCGAGTTCGACATCGACGCCTACGAGCCGCTGCCGGTGGCCAAGCCGAGCACCAGCCGCGTCCAGGCCGAGAAAGCCATCGCCATGCTCAACGACGCCGAGCGCCCGCTGCTGGTCGCCGGTGGCGGCATCTTCAATGCCGATGCGCAAGACAAGCTGGTGGAGTTCGCCGAGCTGACCGGCGTGCCGGTGGTGCCGACGCTGATGGGCTGGGGCGCGATTCCTGACGATCACAAGCTGATGGTCGGCATGGTCGGCCTGCAGACCTCGCACCGCTACGGCAACGCCACCCTGCTCGCTTCCGACCTGGTGTTCGGTATCGGCAACCGCTGGGCCAACCGCCACACCGGTTCGGTCGAGGTCTACACCGAAGGCCGCAAGTTCATCCACGTCGACATCGAACCCACGCAGATCGGCCGCGTGTTCAACCCGGACCTGGGCATCGCCTCCGATGCCGGCAACGCGCTGGACGCCTTCCTAGAAGTGGCCCGTGAGTGGAAAGCCGCCGGCAAGCTGAAGGACCGCAGCGCGTGGGTCGAATCCTGCCGCGAGCGCAAGCGCACCCTGCAGCGCAAGACTCACTTCGACAACGTGCCGGCCAAGCCACAACGCGTGTACGAAGAGATGAACGAAGCCTTTGGCAAGGACACCTGCTACGTCAGCACCATCGGCCTGTCGCAGATCGCCGGCGCGCAGTTCCTGCACGTGTACAAGCCGCGTCACTGGATCAACTGCGGCCAGGCCGGCCCGCTGGGCTGGACCATTCCGGCTGCCCTCGGCGTGGTCAAGGCCGACCCGCAGCGTCAGGTCGTGGCGCTGTCCGGTGACTACGACTTCCAGTTCATGATCGAGGAGCTGGCCGTCGGTGCGCAGTTCAACCTGCCGTACATCCACGTGCTGGTGAACAACTCCTACCTGGGCCTGATCCGTCAGGCGCAGCGCGGCTTCGACATCGATTACTGCGTGCAGCTGGCGTTCGAGAACATCAACGCGCCGGAGCTCAACGGTTACGGCGTCGACCACGTCGCCGTGGTCGAGGGCCTGGGCTGCAAGGCGATCCGCGTGTTCGACCCGAACGAGCTGCAGAACGCCTTCGCCGAAGCCAAGCGCCTGATGGCCGAGCACCGCGTACCGGTGGTGGTGGAGATCATCCTGGAGCGTGTTACCAACATCTCCATGGGCACCGAGATCAGCGCCATCAACGAGTTCGAGGAACGCCTCGCCGACGCCGGAACCAAAGTGGTCAAGGTGATGCTGCATATCAGCTCGGATGAACAGAAGGAAAGGCTGCTGGCCCGCCTGGACAACCCCGCGAAGCACTGGAAGTACAGCAGCGGTGACAGGGATGAACGTGCCTTTTGGGACGACTACATGGCCGCGTTCCAGGCCGCGATCGACGCCACCAACACCGTCAGCGCCCCCTGGCACGTTATTCCGGGCAACAAGAAGTGGTACGCCCGCATCGCCGTCCAGCAGCTGCTGTTGTCCGCTCTGGGCGGGCTGAACCTCGAATGGCCGAAAGCCGAGTTTGACGTCGCCACCGAACGCGAGCTGGTGTCCAGATCCTGAGGAGCTGC
The DNA here is from genome assembly GCA_946886245.1 of Ectopseudomonas composti. The sequence goes on from CAMPIF010000042.1 coordinate 14,561, forward strand.
CTGAGCCCGGCCGGGAGCCCGCTCAGGGGCCCGCTCGGCTAAAGGGGCTGGTCGCGGGCGGCGGCGAGCCGCTTCCTGGCGCCTTCCAGCCACTCCTCGCACCGGGCGGCCAAGGCTTCTCCCCGCTCCCAGAGCGCCAGTGACTCTTCGAGGCTGGCGCCTCCTGCTTCGAGCCTGCCCACTACAGCTACGAGCTGTTCACGGGCTTCCTCATAGCTCAGTACTGCGACCTCGGGCTCGGGCTTTTGTTCAGTCATGGGTTCTCTCCGTTTTCCGGGTTGTGTTGCTCAGTTACGGACGCTGTCGTGTGCACTTCGGGACTTCTGGCGCCGGTGGAGGTTGCCCCGAACCTGCCCTCAGCCACGCGGACGGACAGTGCAGTACCCGCGGGTGCCTCTGCCGGACGGCGGACCACGGCGTGTCTGGAACCACCGGCCCGTTCTGCCGTGCCAGCGGCGAGTTCGACGACGGCGTAGCCCCGGTCCAGGGTCTTTTGCGGCGACAAGGCGCGCACTTGGGCCTTCAGGTGCTGCAGTTGGTCCGCCGAGCGCGCTACGGAGGAGTTCACCGCAGCGGACGACCTCCGCAGCAGACGCTCGACTTCTTCGGACCGGACGGTCACCATCCCTTCAGGAGATGCCAGCACGGGCCGGGAGTGGAGGGATGCCAGGCGGTCGGACTCCCGGTCCACCAGGCGTTCCATGCAGCGCCGCAGCTGCACCCGGGCCTGGCGGACGCCGGCGAGCTCCTCCGAGACTTCGGGAACGATGCGTTTGGCGGCGTCGGTGGGGGTGGAAGCGCGCAGATCGGCTACATCATCAAGGAGCGGCCGGTCTGCTTCGTGGCCGATGGCGCTGACGACGGGGGTAGCAGCAGCGGCTACTGCCCTGATCAGTTCCTCGCTGT
>CAMPIF010000043.1 GCA_946886245.1 Ectopseudomonas composti
CGTGCTGGCGATGGCTGGTCATTCCTTGCAGCTGTTCCATGGAACATCCCAGAACTGGGTTGAGCTGGTTCTGGCAACGCCCGTGACGCTTTGGGGTGGCTGGGTATTTTTCACTCGCGGAATAGACTCCATCCGGCAACGCAGCCCTAATATGTGGACCCTGATCGGATTAGGAACTGCAGCCGCCTACCTCTACAGCGTGGCAGCCACCCTGGTGCCGCAGTGGTTCCCGGCGGCCTTCGTTCAGGATGGACGCATCGGCGTCTACTTCGAGGCCGCCGCGGTGATCATCTCGCTCACGCTGTTGGGCCAGATGCTCGAACTCAAAGCCCGCTCGCAGACCTCTGCCGCCATTAAGTCACTGCTGGGATTGGCCCCCAAGACTGCCCGGCGCATCAGGCCTGACGGCCAGGAAGAAGATATTCCGCTGACCCACGTCCATCAGGGTGACCACTTGCGTGTCCGGCCGGGCGAAAAAGTCCCGGTGGATGGCACCGTGCTGGAGGGCGAGAGCGCTGTCGACGAGTCGATGCTCACCGGCGAGCCGGTGCCCGTCACCAAGCGGGCAGGGGATACCCTCATCGGTGCCACCCTGAACACCCACGGCAGCCTGGTGATGGAAGCGCAGAAGGTGGGCGCCGAAACCATGTTGTCGCAGATCGTCCAGATGGTGGCTAAGGCCCAGCGTTCCAAGGCGCCCATGCAGCGTATGGCCGATGCCGTGGCAGGGTATTTCGTGGTGGGGGTGATCCTGATCGCGATCCTGACATTTTTTGGCTGGGGGGTGTTCGGGCCGGAATCAGGTTGGGTATTTGGCCTGATCAACGCTGTGGCCGTACTGATCATTGCCTGCCCATGCGCCCTGGGCTTGGCAACGCCGATGTCGGTCATGGTCGCGACCGGCAAGGCCGCCAGCAGCGGTGTGTTGTTCCGCGATGCCAGCGCTATCGAGAACCTCTGCAAAATCGACACCTTGATCGTCGACAAGACCGGGACACTGACGCAGGGGCGGCCGGCCTTTCATAGTGCAGAGGGAACCGGGCCGTTCGACTCGGTCGAGGTTCTGCGCTTGGCCGCAAGCCTCGACCAGGGCAGCGAGCATCCGCTGGCGCATGCCATTGTCGATCATGCGCGTGAACAGGGTCTTGCCCTGGTGAAACCGGAGACCTTCGAATCTGGCTCAGGTATTGGTGTACGCGGACAGGTCGATGGCCATCAACTGCAGCTTGGGAACACAGCGTTGATGGAGGAGGCGGGCGTCGATATTACTCCGCTGCGTAACCGTGCAGAGCAACTGCGCCTGGAGGGCATCAGCATCATCTATCTGGCCGTCGATGGTCGCCTGGCGGGTCTCCTGGCCGTTTCCGATCCAATCAAACCGACCTCCCAACAGGCTGTTGCTCAACTCCAGAACGCTGACGTGAAGGTCATCATGGCCACTGGCGATGGCCTCACCACAGCAAGAGCCGTGGCGAAGCAGTTAGGCATCGAGGAGGTGCATGGCGAGGTGAAACCGCAGGACAAGGAGAAATTAGTCGCCGAACTGCAGAGCTATGGCCGGCGTGTTGCCATGGCGGGCGACGGCATCAACGATGCGCCGGCCTTGGCCAGGGCCGACGTAGGCATCGCTATGGGCACGGGCACCGACGTGGCGATGAACAGCGCCCAAGTGACCCTGGTCAAGGGAGACCTGATGGGCATCCTGCGGGCGCGCACCTTGTCGGTGGCCACGGTGAAGAACATGAGGCAGAACCTTGCCTTTGCATTCCTCTACAACGCGATGGGAATCCCGCTAGCGGCCGGGCTGCTGTATCCGCTGACAGGACATCTTCTGTCGCCCTTGATCGCTGCTCTGGCAATGAGCGTCAGTTCAGCCTCGGTGGTTTTCAATGCGCTTAGGTTGAAAGCAACGGACGTTGGCTAGTCTGCTAGACAAGACGATGTGCCTACCTGCAGGGCGATTTTTTAAATGCGCATCTGACCGGAAAATACCGTACGGTAGCTTGCAACTTGACCTATCAGTCGCATCACCTGATGACGAGGGGACGTTCTATGGATCGTTCCCGCTGCGAGTAGGAGACTGACAGTCGTTACCCCATGAGGATTCTCCGTGGCCCGCATTCGCCGACTGCAAATTAGCAACTTCCGGTCTATCCAGGCGCTCGACTGGGTGCCGGCCCCCGGAATTAACTGCCTCATTGGTCCGGGTGACAGTGGGAAGTCCAGCATCCTGGACGCGATTGACCTTTGCGTCGGCGCCCGCCGAGGCGGCACGTTCGGCGACATGGACTTCTTCGCATTAAACGTCGATGTACCCATCACCATCAGCGTGGCGCTTGGCGATCTGCCGTTATCGCTGATGGATATCGATGTCTACGGCGAGTTCTTGCGTGGATTCCATCCCGGTACGGGGGAAGTCGAAGACGAACCGCGAGCGGGGCTGGAGACCGTCATCACCTTGCGTCTGCAAGTTGGTGCCGATTTGGAGCCTGTTTGGACACTTTTCTCCGAGCGCGCGGAGCAGCAGCAACTTGAACGCACTCTTCCCTGGAAAGAACGAGCGGCACTAGCGCCCGCCCGTATCGGCAGCTTTGTGAGCTCGAACCTGTCGTGGAGTCGTGGCTCAGTGCTCAATCGACTTACCGATGAGCGCGCCGAGCTTGGTGCTGAACTGGCGCGCGCCGCTAGGCAAGCAAGAGCGAACTTTGGCAATCAAGCAGCCGAACATCTGACCCAGACGCTTGAGGTCGTGCAACGCACAGCACAGCATCTTGGCGTTTCGGTCGGGGCTATGCCTCAGGCGCTCCTTGACGCACATTCTGTGTCGATTGGCGAGGGGGCGATCGCGCTGCACAGTGAAACAGGTATTCCGCTGCGCTCCCTTGGCACGGGCTCGTCACGCTTGCTAGTGGCAGGGCTTCAAAGGGCTGCGGCCAGCGCCGCGCCAATTGCCCTGGTTGATGAGGTGGAATACGGGCTTGAACCTCATCGGCTCATGCGATTCCTGGACTCGCTGGGTGCAAAGGACGCTGCCGCTCCGTTGCAAGTGTTCATGACGACGCACTCGCCGGTCGCGCTGCGCGAGCTGTCCGGCAGCCAGTTATTCGTTGTTCGGTCAGCACCTCAGCGCCACAGTGTTATGCCAGCTGGGGAGGCCAACGAGGTACAAAGTACCCTTCGGAAGGACCCCGAAGCATTCCTCGCCAAATCCATCATCGTTTGCGAGGGGGCCAGCGAGGTTGGCTTCGCGCGTGGCCTTGACCAATGGTGGGTCAGTCTTGGCGCTACCTCATTCCTGGCCCATGGCGGCGCGTATGTGGACGCCGGCGGGGGAAGCCCCGATAACAGTCTTATCCGGGGAACAGCACTTCTGAACTTGGGTTACCGCGTGATGGTTTTTGTAGATGCCGACAAGCCTTCGACCGCGGGGCTCGCTAAAGCATTCTTGGCCGCCGGCGGGCAAATTCTTACATGGCGACCAGGCCTCACGTTGGAGGACGAGATCTTCCGCCATCTCAGTGAGCAAGCACTCGATGCACTTCTGGCGAAAGCCGAAACAATAGTGGGTGCAGAGCTGATGAACGCACACATTCAGACGAAGTCCCAAGGCCGCGTGACGCTGAACGATATCCGAGCCGAGCGACTCGTGGATGGGTACTCACCTGAGAGACGAGAGCTGCTGGGAACCGCATCCCGTATCCGCAACAGCGGCTGGTTCAAGTCGCTGACAACCTATCAGGAGGTTGCAAGGGACATCGTCGGTCCGTCTTTACAGAACGCCGAACCGGGCTTCATGGCAGTCACGAATCAGCTCTGGACGTTTACACGTGCGCCCTGAGATTGATCTTTTCGCTATCGAGCGTGGCTCCATAACGGCCCCCGCAGGTTGTGGAAAAACGCAATTGATTGCCGAGACGCTCATCGCGCATACGCAGAGCAAACCCATCCTCGTCTTGACACATACGAACGCCGGCGTTGCGGCCTTACGGGCGCGCCTGAGACGAGCCGGTGTTCCTAACTCCGCATATCGAGTCTCCACCATTGACGGATTCTCGATGCGCCTGATCGCTAAGTTCCCAGCGCGAAGCGGCCATAACCCGCAGATCCTACAGCTGCATCAACCCAATACTGACTACCCGGCAATTCGGGAGGCCGCCATGCAGTTGTTGCAGGCCGGTCACCTCGCTCAGCCCCTTCGCGCCACCTATGCACGGTTGCTTGTCGACGAGTACCAAGACTGCAACGTCGTCCAGCACGCCATCGTGTCTGGTTTGGCCCAGGTGCTTCCGACCTGCGTGCTCGGTGACCCGATGCAAGCCATATTCAGCTTCCGTGGCAATCGACTGGTGCATTGGGCGAATGAGGTGCAACCCCTGTTTCCCGCAGCGGGAGAGTTGAGGATACCGTGGCGCTGGCGGCTGGCTGGAGCTGAGAACCTCGGGCAGTGGCTGCTCGCCATAAGGCAACAACTTCAAGCTGGTCAGCCGGTGGATCTGCGCACGGCTCCAGCAGAAGTGCGTTGGGTGCAGCTAAACGCCGGAGCCGAAGTTCGGCAGCGACTGGTGGCCGCGAGAACCGAAGCTCCCAACGCTCAGGGTAGCGTCCTCATCATCGGGGACTCCATCAACGTGCAAGGTCGCCATCAGCTCACGAGCCAGACACCCGGTGCCATGGCCGTAGAAGCCGTCGACCTGAGAGATCTCGTCAACTTCGCCAGGAACTTTGACTTGCAGGGTGCCAATGCTCTGGCACAACTTGTGGAGTTTGCTTCCAGCGTAATGACGGGGGTAGGTGCAGCAAACCTGCGAACGCGCGTGGAGTCGCTGCGTGCAGGAAGGGCCCGAACGCCTCCGACCGCGGCCGAGGCTGCGGCGATCGATTTCGTAGCAGCGCCAACATTGGGGCAAGCGCTCCGTGTGATCGATACGCTCGCTGAGCAGCACGGGGCACGTGTATACCGACCGGAGGTTCTGTACTGCTGCCGGTCTGCAATGCAAGCGGTGGTGGGAGGTGCTGCCGACTTTCTGAGTGCAGCCATTCAAGCGCGAGAGCGCAATAGACACCTTGCCCGACCGATCGCAAGACGCTCTGTAGGCAGCACATTACTTCTCAAGGGGCTGGAGGCGGATGTCTCGGTTGTCCTGCATCCTGAGCTTATGACCCCCCAGAATCTATACGTCGCACTGACGAGGGGCGCAAGGCATGTCGTGGTGTGTTCACCAACCCCCATCCTTACGCCCGTGGTAAACGGCTGATCCTTTTGTAGCGCTTACGGGCTTGACCTTGCCATCGTGTCAAGGTCGATGCTGTCCGTGCGGTAACTTGAGCCGCGGACGAAATGAGGTGAAAGACATGTTTAGTCTGAGTGTTGCGGGGATGGGCTGTGGCAGTTGCGTGAGCAAAATCACGAAGGCCATTCAAGCTCTGGATCAGGATGCACGAGTAGAAGTGGATCGAGCGGCCGGCAAGGTCACCGTTGAGAGCACAGAAAGTGCCGAATCGATCCGCGAACTCATCCAGGAGCTTGGCTATTCGGCCCAGGTCAGCGCTTGAGCGCTGACCTGCTATCCCACTAAATCCCCAGTTCTGAGAGCTCTTTTAGCCCTGGGATACTGGTGACCTCGTTGGTCATACCTTCTGAACCATCTCGGCCGCGAAGCCAGTTTGAGTGATCGCCTGGCTCGCGCATTTCCAGCGTGTCATAGGAGTACCGCTTGCGCTTGAACAGGCTTTTCAATGCAGCGAACTCGTGGCTTTTTTCGTCTTCTATGCCGACGACTTCTCCTGCAAGCCGCTCCCAGTGGCCAACGCCGTCGGCCAGCATTGCCTGATAGGTCTCCGGGTCAAGCAAGGCTTGCTGTTTGAAATGCATGATGCGGTGAGTCATAGCGCTCGGAGTGGCCAAAGAGAGAGCGCTAGCCTAAAGGTTCCGGGTCATTCGTGTAATAGCTGGCCGCGCTTTAGCAAACCGTCGTTGACCCACAACTTCAACCAGGTCGCGGCTTGCAAGGGAGCTTGCTCGCCATGCGTGGCGCTCAACGACTCGCAGAGTTCAGCGAACGATCCGCCCTCGATGAGAAACTGCAATGCCGAAGCCTCCGCTGGCTCCAGGCTCCGGTACTGGCAGACGAGTTCATGACGCCAAACAAGACAGGCTAGGTTCGTTGGCAGGCGGGTAATATCAGGCAGCAAGCTGCCGGACTTGGCGGCTTTCCACAACTCCAGCGTGTTGTACTGCAGCTGCAACCACCGGGCAGATGCAGTCAGGGAAACCCTGAGTGAAATCCAGTCTTCAGCCGAAAAATCACTCATGGTCTCCAGCGAAAGCGCTTCGACATCCTGAGCGTCGAAGGCCAGTGTAAAGGCCCATTCCAGTTCCGCGAGTTCGCGCATCGGCGATAGTTGGGGTTCGTCGACGTAGCTGCTAATGAACTCGGGCAGCTTCTCGCCCAGCCAGCGAATGCTGAAATGTCGTGGTGGCCAGGCGGCCAAGTAGGCCAGTGCGAGCTGCTCGAATGATTCGTTGCCGATCCAGTGAAGCAGGGCAGGGAAGTCTTCTCGCAAGACCGCAAGCAGGCGCGAACGGTAAGCGTTGTGGTAGATCTGCAGGCCTTCGAGAGCACTCAGCGCTGTGCTACCTCGGATCTGCTCCAAAAGCTCGTTGGAGGGCAGGGCACTGTCACCTGTCAGGTAAGTTTCAAATGCAGTCTGTAGGGCGATCAGGCTCAAGGGGTGGCCCCCGATATCACAGATTTGGCGATAGCACGGGCATGTGCTAATTCGGACAACAGCTCTTCCAGCGGCGGAAACTGGTCATCCCGCTCGATCAAGGTCGATGTCGGGCCCAAGTAGCTCAAAGTCTTGCTGTAGAGAGACCAAACCGGATCAGCGATGGGCTGGTCATGGGTGTCGATGAGGTACTGCCCGTAATCGCTGTGCCCGGCCAGGTGAATTTGCCGAATCCGCTCGTGCGGCAATTCCATGATGAACTGCCAAGGGTCGAAACCCTGGTTGCGCGAACTGACGTAGACGTTGTTCACGTCGAGAAGCAGCTCGCACCCGGTCAGGTAACTGAGCTCCGAGAGGAACTGAGACTCGCTCATGCTGGATGTTGTCCACTGCACGTAGGAGGAAACGTTCTCCAGCACGATGGGACGTTCCAAAACATCCTGCACCAAGCGCACCCGGGCCGCGACATGCAGCAGGCTCTCCTGGGTAAACGGCAGCGGTAGCAGATCGTGAAGTTGATGGGCGTTGCCTCGACTCCAGCACAGGTGATCAGACACCCACTGAGGCTGCACCCGATCCGCCAGCTGCTTGAGCTGTCGTAGGTAGTCTATGTCCAAGGCATGTGAGCCGCCAATCGAAAGAGATACTCCGTGCATCACCAGGGGGTAGTGCTCGCCGATCGCATCAAGGAAGTAGAGAGCCTTGCCGCCCTCCACCAGGTAATTCTCGGAAATGATCTCGAACCAGTCGACCGCAGGCCGTTCCTCCAGGATCTGCCGGTAATACTCGTTACGAAGGCCAAGACCGAAACCCAGAGTTTTGCGCTTACTCATTCGAGACTCCAGCAGGGGAGTGGCATGCACTCCCCTGAACCGCCTTATTCGCTGGTTTTGCCACCGGCTTCGTCACATTTGGTCTGGGTCATCAACTTGAACCCTTGGCCTTTGCATTCGCCTTGGCCTTTGCAGTCGTTTTTCGCGGTCATGCAGTCGTTCTGCCCTTTGCAACCATTGATCCCGAAGCACTTCACTTCTGCTGCTTTGGTGTCCTGGGCGGCCTGGACAGGCAGGGTAGCAAACAGGCTGGCGGCCACGAGAGCCAGAGCGGCACCGGTAGCGACGTTGGATTTATTCGACATAGTGACAATCTCTCTTAATTGTTGGTGGTCTTATCCGCGGGTGCGAATGACCCTGAGTAGCTTAGGCATCGCTGCCGAGCATGCCCTCTCAAGAAATTCGCAAGGCTTTATGAGGGCATGAAAGACAGTACCGAGCCTTCTGGATGGGCTACAAGAAAGAAATAGCAACCTGACAGAACTGTAATGTTCGGCTCAGGTTGCTGACAGGCCCTCTTAGTTAACGTGACATCGAGCCTAAAGCTCGGCCTCTGCAGTTGCAGGGACCACTTAACTTACGAGGAATACCCAAAATGAAATCGATCAAAGCTCTGCTTGTAGTTACTGCTCTGAGCATCTCCAGCTTGGCAATGGCTGAAGGTGGTGCTGACCGAACCTTCGCGCGCATGGAGCAGGCACGCCAGACGTCTCTGGAGGCCTACCGGGTGGCCCAGCAGCAGAAAGTTGAGGCTCCTGTAGCCAGCAGTCCAACCGAGCAAGCAGAGCACACCAACTGCTGAAGTCATCTACCTTACAGAAATGTAATCACCCGGATGGTTGGGATATGGCAGTTTCATACTGCTCATCGTCGGTAAGGCTTGTGCAATGCACCGACGTGGAAAGTTGAGGGGTAAATCCCCGACATTGAAGCAGCCATGAACCCGAGACCGGGCACACCATCACCGGCTCATTTGACGGATTGGACAAAACGGCATGCAAAGCAAAACCACAAGGCGCACCTTCGTCAAAGGCCTGGCAGCCACCGGTATTATCGGCGGACTTGGCCTGTGGCGCACGCCGGTCTGGGCGGTGAACAGCCCCGGCCAGCCCAACGTACTGACTGGTAACGAATTCGACCTATTCATCGGTGAAACCCCGGTGAACATCACCGGCGCAGCGCGCACGGCCATGACCATCAACGGCTCGCTCCCTGGGCCGATTCTTCGTTGGCGCGAAGGCGATACCGTCACATTGCGCGTGCGCAACCGCCTCAAGGAGGACACCTCCATCCATTGGCACGGCATCATCCTGCCGGCGAACATGGATGGTGTTCCTGGCCTGAGCTTCCATGGCATCGCCCCTGACGGCATGTATGAGTACAAGTTCAAGGTCAACCAGAACGGTACCTACTGGTATCACAGTCACTCGGGGCTGCAGGAGCAGGTCGGCGTATACGGCGCGCTGGTCATCGATGCCAAGGAGCCCGAGCCCTTCAGTTACGACCGTGATTACGTCGTGTTGCTGAGCGACTGGACGGATGAAAATCCAACGCGGGTACTGGCCAAGCTCAAGAAACAGTCGGACTACTACAACCAGCACAAACGCACCGTTGGTGACTTCATCGATGACGTAAGCGAGATGGGTTGGTCCGCCGCCGTAGCCGATCGCAAGATGTGGGCCGAGATGAAGATGAGCCCGACGGATCTCGCTGACGTCAGTGGCTACACCTACACCTACCTGATGAATGGCCAGGCACCCAATGGCAACTGGACCGGCATATTCAAACCAGGCGAAAAGATCCGCCTGCGCTTCATCAACGCCTCGGCGATGACCTATTTCGATGTGCGCATCCCGGGCCTGAAGATGACTGTGGTTGCGGCCGATGGTCTGCACGTCAAACCGGTCAGCGTCGACGAGTTCCGTATCGCCGTGGCCGAGACCTACGACGTGATCGTCGAACCAGACAGCGAACAGGCGTATACCGTGTTTGCACAATCCATGGATCGCACTGGCTATGCGCGCGGCACCCTTGCTGTACAGGAGGGGTTGAGTGCACCAGTACCCAGCCCCGACCCGCGTCCGCTGATTGCCATGGGCGACATGGGTATGGATCACGGCAGCATGGGCGGTATGGATCACGGGAACATGGCCGGGATGGATCAGGGCAGCATGCAGGGTGGCATGGCTGGTATGGATCACAGCCAGATGGCCGGAATGGATCATTCAAACATGGCTGGCATGGCTGGCAACATGCAGGCACACCCGGCCTCAGAGACCAACAATCCTTTGGTCGACATGCAGACCATGACGCCGACGCACAAGCTGGACGACCCAGGTATCGGCCTGCGTGATAACGGCCGGCGCGTGCTGACGTACTCTGACCTGCGCAGCACCTTCCCTGATCCGGACGGGCGTGAGCCAAGTCGCACCATCGAGCTGCACCTCACCGGGCATATGGAGAAATTCTCCTGGTCCTTCGATGGAATCAAGTTCTCTGACGCCGAGCCTCTGCGCCTCAAGTACGGCGAGCGTGTTCGCATCACGCTGGTCAACGACACCATGATGACTCATCCGATCCATCTTCATGGCATGTGGAGCGACCTGGAGGATGCGAACGGCAATTTCCTGGTGCGTAAACACACCATCGACATGCCGCCAGGTTCCAAGCGCAGCTATCGAGTGACTGCCGATGCGTTGGGTCGTTGGGCCTATCACTGCCACCTGTTGCTCCACATGGAAATGGGCATGTTCCGTGAAGTTCGTGTGGATGAGTAAAGGAGATTTCTGATGAGCACTTTTATGAAGCGAAATGCCCTGGCTGGCAGCGCAGTCATGTTCAGCCTATTGGCTGCCCTGCACGCACCGGTTTCGTTGGCAGGTGAGGGGCACAGTGAGCACGAACAACATGCTGCCGAGTCGGCTGTACCCAAGACCGCCAGTGGCAATCACGCAGATCAGTCGAAGGATAAGGCGGCTGGCCAGCATATGGATCATGGCGCCATGGATCACGGAGACATGAAGCATGACGGCATGAATCACGAAAACATGATGGATAAGCATGGCGGCACCGAAGCCGAAGCAGGTTCGAACCATGACCACTAGGTTTTCACGTCCATCTCTCTTGGCGCTGGCTGTGTCGCTGAGTGCGTTCAGCGGCGGCGTTACTTTGGCTGCGGAAGAAATGGATCATTCGGCAATGGGGCACGGCACCATGTCGATGGACCATAGCCAGATGAGCCACGGCGCTACCAAAGCGCCGATGGAGGGCATGGATCACAGCAAGATGGACCATGGTGCCATGCAGGGTGCTTCGGGCAGCATGGATCATAGCCAGATGGGCCACGGCCAGAGCCAAGAGAAGGCCCAGGCTATGGATCACAGCAAGATGGGGCATGGCGCCATGCAAGGACAGATGGAGGGCATGGATCATTCAAAGATGAACCATGGCTCCGCTGAAGCCCCGAGAACCACCAGCCGTACGCCGATTCCCGTTCTGACGGATGCTGATCGCCAAGCGGCTTTCCCGCCATTACCTGGCCACAAGGTTCACGACAGCGCCATCAACAGTTTTTTCCTGCTCGATCAGCTCGAATACCAGGACGCAGATGAGGGCAGCACCCTGGCCTGGGATGCGTCGGGCTGGGTAGGCGGTGATATCAACCGGGTCTGGTTCCGCTCCGAAGGCGAGCGTACCAACGGCGTTACCGAGGACGCTGAATTACAGCTGCTGTACGGCCGCTCGATCGGCCCTTGGTGGGATGTCGTCGCGGGCGTTCGCCAGGACTTTAAACCGGAGTCGCCGCAGACTTGGGCTGCCTTCGGTATCCAGGGCATGGCGCTTTACGCCTTTGAGGCCGAAGCCACGGCCTTCGTCGGCGAGAATGGCCAAACTGCTGCCCGACTGGAGGGCGAGTACGACATTCTGCTGACCAACCGGCTGATTCTCCAGCCAACTGCCGAAATGAACTTCTACGGCAAGAACGATCCTGAGCGAGGTGTGGGGTCTGGGTTGGCAAATACCGAGCTCGGCTTGCGTCTGCGTTACGAGATTGTCAGACAGTTTGCTCCCTATGTCGGGGTTTCCTGGAGCCGCTCCTATGGCAACACGGCAGACATGGTGCGCGACGAGGGCGGTGATGTAGACGAGGCGCGTTTTGTCGCCGGTATCCGGATGTGGTTTTGAGAACCTGACATGAAAAGAACAATTAAAACTTTGGTGGCGGCCGGCGTGGTCGGTAGCACAGCTGTCCTGGCCGGCGCCTACTTTGGCGTGGTCAACGTGGGGGCCGATGATCCCCATTTTCCTGCAGTGCATGCGTTTCTCACGATGGCCCGTGACCGCTCTATCGAAGTCCGTTCGCAGGACATCGAGGTTCCCAACCTGGATGATCAAGCTCTTATTCGCGCCGGTGCGGGCAACTACAACTCCATGTGTATCGGCTGTCATTTGGCGCCAGGTGTGGCGGAGACCGAGCTAAGCCAATCGCTTTATCCTGCGCCTCCCAACCTCGCCAAGATCGGTGTCGATGGCAATCCGTCAGCAGCGTTCTGGGTGATCAAGCATGGCATCAAGGCAACGGGTATGCCTGCGTGGGGCAAGAGCATGGGCGATGAATACATCTGGGGCATGGTTGCCTTCCTTGACCAATTGCCGACGATGGATGCCAAGCAATACCAAGCACTCGTCGCATCCAGTGGCGGCCATCAGCATGGTGGTGGGGAAACGCAAATGCACAATCATGAAGGTCAGCACGGCGACAACAAGCCTGGCCATCATGGCAATAGCGGCGGTGGCGAAGACCATCATGGAACAGGTGATGCCGGAGAGCCTGGCCATCACGATGCCGCGGCTACAGATAGCGAGGGTGGCTCCGCACCTGAGGCAGGTCACCATTCGGACATGAGTAGCGATGATCACCATGCCGGGGATGAGGCCGCCCCAAGCGGCGGAGACCATCATTCCGAGCAAACTCCGAATGCCTCGCCTAAGACCCACACCCACGCCGATGGCAAAGAGCACGTGCATGAAAGCTAAATATCTGGCCTTGCTGGCCGCTCTCTCCGTCACATCTGCAGTTCAAGCCGCTGATGCCCTGACGATTGATGTCCATCGTGATGCCAATTGCGGATGTTGCAAGAAGTGGATCTCACACCTCGAAGCGAATGGCTTCAAAGTCGTCGACCATGTCGAAAGCAACATGACGGCAGTGAAGCAAAGTCTGGGCGTTGCGCCGCGGTTGGCGTCTTGCCACACCGCAGTGATTGACGGCAAGTTCGTCGAAGGTCATGTGCCGGCGGCTCAGGTCATCGAGCTCACCAAGCGCGATGATCTCGTGGGCATCGCTGTTCCTGGGATGCCGGCGGGCTCCCCCGGCATGGAAGTCGATGGCGTACAGCATGCCTACCAGGTCATTGGCTTGACCAAGACGGGGTCTGATCAGGTCGTTGCAGAATATCCCGCTCAGTAGTACTGCCTGCCAGCACGGCCGCTTGTGTGTAGTGGCCGACTCTTTTTCATACGCCCTTTAACCTAAGTAAAAAGGCGCCCGAGGGCGCCAAGGGCTGTCTCCAAACCAAAGGAGCACTACGAGGGGACAGCAGGACCAAGGCGCAAGCGGGCAATCAACCCGCCCGCTTGCCAGGGTTAGAGAACTTCCAGCGGGTACTCGACAATCAGGCGGAACTCATCCAGATCCGACTCGAAGTCGGTGGCGCGAGTCGTGGCTTGTCGAATGCGAAAGGACATGTCCTTCAACGACCCAGACTGCACAACGTACTTGGCCTCGATGTCCCGCTCCCAGCGCTTCTGGTTGGTCAACGGATCGCCGTTGTCATCACGGCGCATATAGACTTCGTTGGCGTTGCTGTAGTCGGCATCCCAGCCCTGGGCATATCGAGTCATGAAGCTCAACCCAGGCACACCGAAAGGCTCCATATCCAGGTCATAGCGCACTTGCCATGACTTCTCCTTGGGCGAGTTGAAGTCGCTGTACTGGATGGAGTTGTCGAGGTAGATGGAGTCCGATTGGCGCAAGTAGTCGAAGTCATCATTGCCGTTGTTGCGCTGGAGACCCACCAGCACGGTGTGAGCGCCGAACTGGATGCCGACCTTGCCGCTCCAGATCTTGTTATCGAAGCTCCCGAGGAGCTGCTTCCCTTCATCGACCGCCTTGTAGTAGTTCAGCCCGCCGATCAAGGCGACATCGTCCGCAAGCGGGTAGCTCAGCGTGGTGCCCGCGTAATATTGATTCCAGGCATCCTTGAGCCGGCTGGTGTAGAGACTGAAGCCCACATTGTCGTTAAGCGTGTAATCACCGCCGAAATAGGCGATCCATGGCGAGTCGACTTCGCCCGCGTAGAAGGTAGCGAAGCCGTCGCGCATACTGCTGGTATTGGGTTGGCTCATCGAGTGGAGGCGACCGCCTTGAAGCGACAATCCTTCCACGCTGCTGTTGACCACGGTGACACCTCGGAAGCTCTCCGGTAACAGCCGCGCATCACCGTATTGGACGACCGGGCTGACAGGAAAGACGTCGCCTGCCTTGATCTCGGTATCCATGAACCGAGCTTTCACCGCGCCCCCCAGTTTGGAGTAGTTGTCCTCCGCCTGCCCGAGGCTGTTGTAAGGCATCACATCGACTGAGCCGCCGGCCCCGGAACGGCCGTCGCCGGTGTCAAGTTTGAGTCCTAGCATGGCAAAGGCATCGACACCAAAACCTACGGTGCCCTCGGTAAAGCCAGACTCGAATCGGCCTATCACGCCATGCGCCCACTCCTCCGAATAGCCATTACCCGAGCTGCTGGACCTGGCCTTTACGGAAATCGCGGTTGAAGTAGAGGTTTCGATTGAGGATGGTCAGGCTGCTGCCTTCGATAAATCCCTCGCCTTTCTCGCCGGCGGCCATTGCAGCCTGCCCGGTACTGATGCTCAGAGCGAGTAGAGAAAGTCCTAACAGGGTCCTGTTATTCATAAATGCTCCTGATGTTCTTGGCAGTTGTCATTGTGTGGTCGCATATATGTGCCAAGCGCACCGGGCATAACCAGGCGCGCCTTGGCCATATTTCCACATGCCAAATAACGTCAGGGTGACTTGAAAATTACTTTTCAGTCAGCGCGATGTCATTTATTAGTTTTGGTTCCGGCAACCTGTTCCGGCTGCACGGTATTCAAGAATATTCAGATCGCCGTTGGAGTCCTCGTAGGTCATCTGGGCCGGCATCACATTGCAGCTAGAGTCCGTCGGGGTAGTGGCCACGACCCTGGCGATATCGAGCTTCATGCCGTAGCGGTAATGAATGACTTCAGGCGGATTCTTTCCGTTAGCGGCAGCATATTCTTGCATGGCCTGCTCATTGGCCTGAATCATCCGACCATAAATACGATCAGCACCGCCTTCTGCCAGGGCGGTAGAGGAAACAACCATAACGGCAAGTGCTGCAATAACTTTGAGGCTTTTCATGTTTAATCACTCCTTCAAGGTGGTGATTAAAATATATCCGCTCGACCTGTCATAAAAATGAAGTCAAAGTTACATCGGCGTAATGCTTCCTGCCGCGTTACCCGGGCGAGTCAGCTTGGCGCGTGGCTTGCCCGGGTTTGTAAAGCTATAGCTCCTGCGGTGCGCGAACCTTCTGTGTACGCTGCCTTCGCATCAGCCAGTAGGCGGCCGGCAAAACCAGCATGGACATCAGCGGCGCGGTAATCATGCCGCCGACCATGGGCGCGGCGATGCGCTTCATCACCTCGGAACCGGCACCACCGCCCCAGAGGATCGGCAGCAGGCCGGCGATGATCACGGCCACCGTCATCACCTTAGGCCGCACGCGCAGCACTGCACCT
>CAMPIF010000044.1 GCA_946886245.1 Ectopseudomonas composti
GGAGGATGAAGAAGCGCTTGGCCACATCCTTGGTGGCCTGGGTCATGGAGCCGGACACGTCCATCAGGCAGAACATCACCGCCTTGGAGCTGGGGTTGGGCTGCTTGGTCAGCAGGTTGTACTTGAGGTCGAAGGTGTCGAGAAACGGCACGCGATGGATGCGCACGCTGAGTCGTTCGATTTCTTCCTGAATGGCCTGTATATCGCCGAAGTTGTCTGGCTCTTCACGTCGCAGTCGCTCCAGTTCGGCCTTGGCTTCGCGCAGTTTGGCGCGGCTGGAACCGGACAGGGCGATACGCCGAGCGTGGGCCGAACGCAGGGTGCGCACGATGTTGATGCGTGAGGGGTTGCCCTCGTTACTGATGCCGGCGCGCACGGTCTTGAAGGTTTCCGCGCCGGTCAGGTGGCGTTTGACCAGGTTGGGCAGCTCCAGGTCCTCGAACATGAAGTCGAGAAATTCCTCCTGGGTGATCTGGAAGACGAACTCGTCCATGCCTTCGCCGGAGTTGCTCGCCTTGCCACTGCCGCGCCCACCACCGCCGCCCTGTGGCCGTGGGATGCGTTCGCCGGTGGTGAATTCCTTGTTGCCGGGGTGGACGATGGTCTGCTTGCCGCCGCGACCATGATGCAGCACCGGCTCGTCGATATCACGACCGGGAATGCTGATCTGCTCGCCATGCTCCATGTCGGTGATGGAGCGCCGGCTGACGGCTTCCTCCACCGCCTTCTTGATGTGTTCACGGTAACGCCGCAAAAAGCGCTGGCGGTTCACCGTGCTCTTGTTCTTGCCATTCAGGCGCCGGTCGATCACATAGCTCATAAGCCCCTCCGGGGCGGCTTCAAGCCGCAAGCCGCAAGCTGCAAGTAAGCAAAGGGCGGCCAGCGCCCCCGCTCGTTCTTGCCGCTTGAAACCTGTAGCTTGCGGCTGCTGTTATTGCGATTTGCGAACCCGCAGGTACCACTCCGACAGCAGGCGCACCTGCTTCTCGGTGTAGCCGCGCTCGACCATGCGTTTGACGAAGTCGTTGTGCTTCTGCTGATCCTCCTTGCTGCCCTTGGCATTGAAGCTGATGACCGGGAGCAGGTCCTCGGTGTTGGAGAACATCTTCTTCTCGATCACCACGCGCAGCTTCTCGTAGCTGAGCCAGGTGGGGTTCTTGCCATTGTTGTTGGCGCGGGCGCGCAGCACGAAGTTGACGATCTCGTTGCGGAAATCCTTCGGGTTGCTGATGCCGGCAGGCTTTTCGATCTTCTCCAGCTCCTCGTTGAGCGCCACGCGGTTGAGGATCTCGCCGGTCTCCGGGTCGCGGTACTCCTGATCCTGAATCCAGAAGTCGGCGTACAGCACGTAGCGGTCGAAGATGTTCTGACCGTATTCGCTGTAGGACTCCAGGTAGG
Organism: Ectopseudomonas composti; assembly: GCA_946886245.1. The sequence goes on from CAMPIF010000044.1 coordinate 1,399, forward strand.
CGGTCTGGATTTCCTTGCCGATGAACTCGATGTAGCGCGGCGCCAGGTATTCCTTGATGTAGCGCAGGTAGCGCTCGCGCACCTCGGCGGGGAATTGCTCCTGCTCGATCTGCTGCTCCAGCACGTACAGCAGGTGCACCGGGTTGGCGGCGATTTCGTGCGGGTCGAAGTTGAATACCTTGGACAGGATCTTGAAGGCGAAGCGGGTCGACAGGCCGTTCATGCCCTCATCGACACCCGCGCTGTCGCGGTACTCCTGGATCGACTTGGCTTTCGGGTCGGTGTCCTTGAGATTCTCGCCGTCGTAGACGCGCATCTTCGAATAGATGTTGGAGTTCTCCGGTTCCTTCAGGCGCGACAGGGTGGAGAACTGCGCGAGCATCTTCAGGGTGTCCGGCGCGCAATGGGCCTTGGCCAGCGAGCTGTTGATCAGCAGCTTGTCGTAGATCTTGATCTCGTCGGTCACGCGCAGGCAGTAGGGCACCTTGACGATATAGATTCGGTCGATGAAGGCCTCGTTGTTCTTGTTGTTACGGAAGCTGTGCCACTCCGATTCGTTGGAGTGGGCCAGCAGGATGCCGCTGTAGGGAATCGCGCCGAGGCCTTCGGTGCTGTTGTAGTTGCCTTCCTGGGTGGCGGTCAGCAGCGGGTGCAGCACCTTGATCGGCGCCTTGAACATCTCGACGAACTCCATCAGGCCCTGGTTGGCCCGGCACAGTGCGCCCGAGTAGCTGTAGGCGTCGGCGTCGTTCTGCGGGAATTCTTCCAGCTTGCGGATATCCACCTTGCCGACCAGGGCGGAAATGTCCTGGTTGTTCTCGTCGCCGGGTTCGGTCTTGGCCACGGCGATCTGGTTGAGGATCGACGGGTACAGTTTGACCACGCGGAACTGGCTGATGTCGCCGCCGAACTCCTGCAGGCGCTTGGTGGCCCAGGGCGACATGATCGAGTTGAGGTAGCGCCGTGGAATGCCGTAATCCTCTTCGAGGATGGCACCGTCCTCGGTGGCATTGAACAGCCCCAGGGGCGACTCGAATACCGGTGAGCCCTTGATGGCGTAGAAGGGCACTTTCTCCATCAGTTGCTTGAGTTTCTCGGCCAGCGAGGATTTACCGCCGCCCACCGGGCCCAGCAGATAGAGAATCTGCTTCTTCTCTTCCAGGCCCTGAGCCGCATGGCGGAAGTAGGAGACGATCTGGTCGATGCACTCTTCCATGCCGTGGAAGTCGGCGAAGGCCGGATAACGGCGGATGACCTTGTTGGAGAAGATGCGTGACAGGCGTGAATCGCTGGAGGTGTCCAGCAGTTCCGGCTCGCCAATGGCCATCAGCAGGCGCTCGGCCGCAGTGGCGTAGGCGCTGCGATCCTGTTTGCACAGTTCGAGGTACTCCTGCAGCGAGTACTCCTCCTGGCGGGTCGCCTCGAAACGTTGTTGGAAGTGACTGAAAATGCTCATGACTTCACCTCGCTCGATGCTGAAAGCTGGCTCGGGATCGGTCGTGCAGGTGCTGGGCAACTCCGGCTCAGAGACAAGTCGGGAAGAATCCCCCAAAACCTAAAAGTCGTTACCGATGGCCCGATGCCGGTTGGCCGGCTCTACCTTGAGTGGGATGGCCTGAGTAACAGAATAGTTCGTTCTGCCGAGGGTCAAGGGCTGGGTAACGATAACTGGATGTTACCGTACGTCAGGAAATGGCGGCAGGCCAGAGCGGGCGCGGCTTGCCGCCTGAGGAAATTTATTCTTCGCTGCTTTGCGCCGTTTCGCTTGGGTAAGTGGCGTGCCACAGCTCGAAACCGCCGTCGAGGCTGTACACCTCGGAGAAGCCCTGGCCGACCAGGTAGGCCGCTGCACCCTGGCTGGAGTTGCCGTGGTAGCAGGACACGATCAACGGCGCGTCGAGGTCGGCGTGGGTGATGAAATCATGCAGGGAGTGGTTGTCCAGGTGACGCGAGCCGCTGATATGGCCATTGGCGAAGCTCTGCGGGTCACGAATGTCGACCACGACGGCGCCCTGGGTGCGCAGCTCCTGCGCCTGTTGTGGGGAAATACGCTTGAATTCGCTCATGTGCGGTGCCTTCGAGTGATTCGTGGGGGGGCGCCTCTGGCGCTTATTCCTTGGGACAGGTGCAGCGGTGAAGTGCTCCGCTGTCGACATCGAGCAGGGTCATCGCACCGCCCCAGACGCAGCCGGTATCCAGCGCGTAGAGGCCGGGCTCCGTGCAGTTGCCTTCCAGCGCTGCCCAGTGACCGAAGATGATCTTCTCGCCGCGCATCTTGCGCTGCGGGTGGCTGAACCAGGGGGCGAAGCCGGGTGGGGCGCTGCCAACACCTTCCTTGCTCTTCAGATCCAGTGTGCCATCGGCCTTGCAGAAGCGCATGCGGGTGAAATAGTTGGTGATCACCCGCAGGCGGGTCACGCCGTGCAGGTCCTTGTTCCATTTGGCCGGTTCGTTGCCGTACATGCCGTCTAGAAACAGCGGCAGACGGGCATCGTCACGCAACGCCTCTTCGACCTCGGCTGCGCGGCGCAGCGCCTTGCTCAGCGTCCATTGTGGCGGGATGCCGGCATGTACCAGGGTGACCTTGCGTTCGGCGTCGTGGTGCACCAGCTTCTGCATGCGCAGCCAGTCGAGCAGGTCGTTGCGGTCCGGCGCATCGAGAATCTCGCGCAGGGTATCGCCCTTCTTCAGGCGCTCGATGTTGTGCGCTGCGGCCAGCAGATGCAGGTCATGGTTGCCCAGTACGCAGGTGACCGCATGGCGAATGGCGTAGAGAAAACGCAGGGTTTCCAGCGACTGCGGACCGCGATTGACCAGATCGCCGACCAGCCACAGCTGGTCTTGCGCCGGATCGAACGCCACTTGCTCGAGCAGGCACTGGAGCGGTTTCAGGCAACCCTGCAGGTCGCCGACGGCATACACCGCCATCAGTGAAGTGACCCCGGTACGGCCAGGCGAAACGGAGCGATGGTCGCATCGAAGCGTTTACCGTCCTCGGCGAGCATCTGGTAGCTGCCCTGCATGGTGCCGACCTGCGTGGCCATCACCGTCCCGCTGCTGTAGGTGTGGCTGGCGCCGGGTTCGATATGCGGCTGCTGGCCGATCACTCCGGCGCCACGCACTTCCTGCACACGGCCATCGCCGTCGGTGATGATCCAGTGACGCGACAGCAACTGGGCCGGCAACTCGCCGTTGTTGATGATGGTCACGGTGTAGGAGAACGCATAGCGCTTCTGCTCCGGCTGCGACTGCGCGGCCAGGTAGCGGGTGGTGACGCTGACGTCGATCTGATAACGAGGGTCGGACATGCGAGTGATCCGTTGAGCGTGATTGCAGTTTAGTCCTGCTCGGCCGAAGGCTGCAGGGCCAACTGGTCGGCCAGGCGGACGAAGGCGGCCAGATCCAGCTGCTCGGGGCGCAGGCTGCCGTCTACGCCTGCCGCTTCGATGGCCTCGGCGGGCAGCAACTGCTTGAGCGTGTTGCGCAAGGTCTTGCGGCGCTGGTTGAAGGCTTCACGCACCACGCGTTCGAGCAGGCGATGGTCCTTGGCCGGGTGCGGCAGGGTTTCATGCGGCACCAGGCGGACGATGGCCGAGTCGACCTTGGGTGGCGGGTTGAAGGCACCGGGCCCAACGTTGAACAGATGCTCCACGCGGCAGTGGTACTGCACCATGATCGACAGGCGACCCCAATCTCCACCGCCTGGGCCGGCGGCCATGCGCTCGACCACTTCCTTCTGCAGCATGAAGTGCATGTCGCGAATCAGCGGTGCGTTGTCCAGCAGATGGAAAATCAGCGGCGTGGAGATGTTGTAGGGCAGGTTGCCGACTACGCGCAGGCTGCGTGGCGCCGCTTCGAGGCGGGCGAAGTCGAATTTCAGCGCGTCGCCCTGATTCAGACGAAAGCGTGGATTGTCGCCGAACTTGCCTTGCAGGATGGGGATCAGGTCGAGGTCGAGTTCGATCACGTCGAGCTGCGCGCCGCTGCCGAGCAAGCCCTCGGTAATGGCACCCTGGCCTGGGCCGATTTCCAGCAGTCGCTCGTCGTCCTTGGCGCGAATGGCGCGCAGGATACGGTCGATCACCCCGGCATCATGCAGGAAGTTCTGGCCGAAGCGCTTGCGCGCGCGGTGTTGGTATTCGGACATGGCGACAGCTCCAAGTCTCAAGCTGCAAGCATCACGCAGGCGCCGAGAGCGATAAGGCAAAGTCGCGCAGTTTAACAGCGAAAGACGCTGCGGCTGTAGGCGCGCGCGGATTTTGTGACCCTGATGGGCCGTAGCCCGGATGCAATCCGGGAAAGCATGGCGGCGATGGCCCTGGATTGCATTGGGCCATATGGCCGGCCGCGATCAACCCGCTGCTTGCGGCTTGCTGCGGGTGGCTGCTGCCATCTGGTAGGCCGTCTCTAGCGCCACCTGCAGGCTGCCGGTATCGATATTGCCGGTGCCGGCCAGATCCAGGGCAGTGCCATGGTCCACCGAGGTGCGGATGATCGGCAGGCCCAGCGTGACATTGAGCGCTGCACCGAAGCCCTTGAACTTGAGCACGGGCAGGCCCTGGTCGTGGTACATGGCCAGTACGGCATCGGCATGTTCGAGATACTTGGGTGTGAACAGGGTGTCGGCCGGCAGCGGGCCGATCAGGTGCATGCCTTCGCTGCGCAGACGCTCCAGCGTCGGTTCGATGATCTCGATTTCCTCGCGACCCAGATGACCGCCTTCGCCCGCGTGCGGATTGAGCCCGCACACCAGGATGCGCGGCTCGACGATGCCGAACTTGCTTCGCAGATCGGCATGCAGGATGCGTGTGACGCGTTCCAGGCGCTCGGCGGTGATGGCGGCCGCGACGTCTTTCAGCGGCAGGTGCGTGGTGACCAGTGCGACGCGCAAGCCACGGGTCGCCAGCATCATCACCACCTGCTGGGTATGGGTGAGTTCGGCGAGAAACTCGGTGTGGCCGGAGAAGGCGATGCCCGCTTCGTTGATCACGCCCTTGTGCACGGGGGCGGTGATCATCCCTGCAAATGTCCCGTCCAGGCAGCCCTGGCCTGCGCGGGTGAGGGTCTCTAACACGTAGGCGGCGTTGGCAGGCGTCAGTTCGCCGGGGCTGACAGGGGCCGCCAGCGGCGTATCCCAGACATACAGGGCGCCTGCTGCTGCAGGGCCGTCTGGCCATTGCCGTGGGCCAGCGCTCAGCAATTGGATATCCAGCCCCAGCTGCTTTGCGCGGTCTGCCAGCAGCTCGCGACTGGCGATGGCGACCAGTGGCGCAGGCTGTGCCTGCTGCGCCAGCAGCAGGCACAGATCGGGGCCGATGCCGGCGGGCTCGCCGGGTGTGAGGGCAAAGCATTGCTGCGCAGTCATGGTCGCTCTCTGTACGGGCTGGGGCGTCAGTTTACGCTGCAGGGCCGATCACGAAAAAGCCCGGCACTTGGCCGGGCTTTTGGGGCGATACCGCTATTACAGCTTGGTCTCGACGTAGGCTTCGTCGCGGATCTGGCGCAGCCAGGCCTGCAGTTCCTCGTCGTACTTGCGGTTGCGCAGCAGGTTTGCGGCCTGCTGTTCGCGGAACTGCACGCTGCTGTCGGTGGCGCGGCGGCCCATGACCTGCAGCACGTGCCAGCCGTACGGGCTTCTGAAGGGTTTGGACAACTCGCCGCTGGGGGTGTCGTTCATCACTTCGCGGAATTCGGGAACCAGCGCGTTGGGGTCGATCCAGTTCAGGTCGCCGCCATTGAGCGCGGAGCCCGGATCTTCGGAGAAGCTCTTCGCCAGTTCGGCGAAGTCCTCGCCGGCGACGATGCGGTCATGCAGGCGCTCGACCAGGCGAAGGGTTTCCGTCTCGCTGCGAATCTCGCTGGGCTTGATCAGGATGTGGCGCACATGCACTTCGTCACGCACCTGGGTGTCGCCGCCGCGTTTCTCGATCAGCTTGAGGATGATGAAACCGCCCGGGGTTCGCACCGGTTCGGTGACTTCACCCGGGTTCAGCTGGCTGATCATGCTGTCGAACGGAGGCGGCAACTGGCCGGCCTTGCGCCAGCCCATTTCACCACCTTCCAGGGCGTTCTCGCTGGCAGAGCGAGAGACGGCCAGCTGGGCGAAGTCCGCACCTTGCTGCAGTTGCTGATACAGCTCCTGCGCCTGACGGTCGGCGGCCTGGATTTCGCTGGAGGACGCGCCCTCGGAAACCGGAATCAGGATATTGGCCAGACGGAACTCTTCCGACAGCTGCATCTTGCCCAGGTCAGAGGCGAGAAAGTTCTGCACTTCCTGGTCGGTGACCTGGATGCGTTCGGCCACGCGGCGCTGGCGCACACGGCTGATGATCATCTCGCGACGCACCTGATCGCGGGCGTCTGCATAGGACAGACCGTCGCGTGCCAGGGCCTCACGGAACTGCTCCAGGCTCATGCCGTTACGCTGGGCGATGGTGCCCATGGCCTGGTTCAGTTCTTCGTCGGTGATGCGGATGCCGGAGCGATCGCCGATCTGCAGCTGGATGTTCTCGATGATCAGGCGTTCGAGCACCTGCTGACTGAGTACGTTATCGGGAGGCAGGGCGCCACCGCGCTTGTCGATGGTCTGTTGCACTTCACGCAGGCGCGCGTCGAGCTGGCTCTGCATGACCACGTCGTTGTCGACGATGGCCACGACGCGATCCAGTGGGCGAACCTGGGCCTGAGCCGTTGCCGCCAGCAGTGCTGCGCCCAACAGCAGGGGGCGCAGGCGATCAGAAAGCTTGGTCTTCACGTTCACGGTAACCTTGAATGCCTTGGTCGAGGAAAGATTCCACCTTGTTGCCAACAACGCCGCCGAGGCCCTTGAGGACGATCTGCAGGAAGATGCCGCGGTCCGGCTCGTCGTTGCGCGATGGGTCGAGGCTGACTTCGTCGTAATCGATCCAGTAGCGGTTGATCAGGCGCAGTTTCCAGCAGCAGCTGTCGTATTCGAAACCGCCGAAGGCTTCGAGGGTACGGTTGCGGCCGTAGTCGTACTGCCAGCGCGAGATCAGGCTCCACTGTGGAGCCAGCGGCCAGATGACGGAGAAGTCATGCTGGTCGATCTTGTAGTAGTTCTTGATGTAGTTGGGGCTATCGGGAGTTCCGTAGTCCGGGTTGCTCGTCCAGGTACCGCTGTCACGGTCGTAGCGTACGGTGTCGTTACGATAGCGATAGCCGAAGTTGACGATCTTGTTCGGATTGGCTTCCGGCTGGTAATGGAACATTGCGCTGCCCGAGCGGGTGGCGTGCTGGTCCGGATCCCAGTTGAAGGTCGAGGAGAAGCGCCAGTCGCGGTTGAAGCGATACAGGTACTCCAGCGCATAAGGCGAAACGTCGGCGGTGGATTCCTGGCGGGCACGGTAATCGATACCTGGCAGTTGAACCTTGCGGTCTTCGAAGTAGAAGGCCTGGCCGATGCTGAAACGCTGACGCTCGAAGCCGTTCGACTCGATCCAGCGGCTGGTCACGCCCAGCGACAGCTTGTTCTCGTCACCGATGCGATCCTTGCCGCTGAAGCGGTTCTCACGCCACAGCGAGGCATAGCTGAAGGTCGGCTCGCCGGTGTCGAAGACCGGGATATCGACCTGGTCTTCTTCCGGCACATAGAGATAGAACGCGCGTGGCTCCAGGGTCTGGCGGGCGTCTTTGCCGAACAGCTGGGTGTTGCGATCGAAATACAGGCCGCTGTCGACGCTGAACAGGCCGACGCCACGGTTGGGCGAACGCTTGTAGTCGACGCCGAACCACTGACTATTCGGGTTGAGAGGGTCGTTCGTTGCGCTGGCAAGATCTGCCTTGCCCTGAGCGTCCAGGTTGACCTGGTACTGCGTCTGCAGGTACTTGACCTGAGGCTTGACGAAGCCCCAGCTCCAGTTCAGCGGCAGGGCAACACCTGGCTCCAGGTGCAGGCGTTCGCCGTCTGCGCGGTTGAGGCCGGTCAGACGGGCGTCGTACCAGAGGTCTTGCGGGCGGCCGGTCACGCCGTCCTCGTCGACGAAGAAGCCCGAACGCAGGTTGCGATCGAAGCGTACGTATTCGGTGCCGTAGGTGAAGTCCAGGCCACCTGGATTGAACGGCAGCTTGCCGTCCAGGGTGATCTGCGGCAGACGATCATAAGGCGTCACATCGGTGATGTTGGCCAGTTCGTATGCATGCACGTTCAGGCGTGCGGTATAGCTGCCACCGCGATAGGTCAGGGTGCCGCGCTGGTCGACGTAGGTTTGCTTGTCGATGCCCAGGTCGGTATCGAGATCCTGGAAGTAGTAGGGGTCGCTGATATTGGTGTAGTCGACCTCGGCGAGCAGGCGCGAGTTGAGCCCCTGCTTGTGTTGCCAGCTGTACATCCAGCGCTGGTCTTCGTACTCGGACTGCAGTTTGCGCTCGTCTTCGCTGTCGTTCAGCCATGCGCCGCCGACCTGGCCTTCGCTGCTCTCGGTCAGGTAACGGAACTCACCTTCCATCAGCAGGCCGCGTTGGGCCATGTAGGTCGGGTACAGCGTGGCGTCGTAGTTCGGCGCCAGGTTGAAGTAGTACGGCGTTTGCAGCGAGAAGCCGTTGCTGCTCGACGTGCCGATGCTGGGTGGCAGGAAGCCGGACTGGCGACGGTCGTCGATCGGGAAGTAGATGTACGGGGTGTAGAACACCGGAATGTCCTTGACCCGCAGCGTCACGTTGGTGGCGGTGCCGAAGCCGGTCGCCGGGTTCAGGGTGACGTTGTTGCCCTTCAGGTGCCAGGCATTGTCGCCCGGTTCGCAGCGGGTGTAGGTACCATCCTTGAGGCGGATGATCGCGGTCTCTTCGCGCTTGGCGTAGAGCGCGCTGCCGCGCACGTGGGCCTGGTGCATCACGTATTCGGCGTTGTCGATACGGGCTTCGCCGTTATCCAGCTGCAGTTCGGCGCGGTCGCCAACCACCAGCGTGCCCTTGTCGCGCAGGCGTACGTTGCCGACCAGTTCACCACGGTTTTCCGTCTGGTGCAGGCTGGCTTCGTCGGCCTCGACCTGCATGCCGGACTGACGCAGGACGACGTCGCCTGCGAGCGTGGCGATCTGCTTTTCCTGCTCGAAGCGCGAGGCTTTGGCGGAAATGAACATCGGCGCCTCGTCCAGCGGCGTGGTGTCATCCATGCCCGGACGCAGCGGCTCTACGTAGGCGCCAGCGCAGTAAGGACCGGCCTCGGCCAGTTGCGCGGCAGTCAACTTGTCGCGCGGGACCCAGTCCAGGTGACTGTAATCAGGACTGCGCGAGGCGAGGGCACGGCCCTTGCTCTCGGTGACCAGCACCGGGGCGGCATCCTGCTTGGCCACCGCCTGGCTGGTAGCACCACCGGTGCTGACAGCATCACGGCTGTGCACTGGGCGCGGAGGCAGGGTGCTGGCCGCCGATTTCGGCGCGCAGGCCCAACCGCCCGTGGGCGACGCCTGGCAATCGTATTGCTCGGCGGCAAAGGACTGTAGGCTGAACGCGGGCTGTAGGGCCAGGAGGCTGCCGGTGACCAGCAGCGGGAATTTTTTGCGGAACGCGGGGTATTTTACTGCCATCTTGTTAGTCCGGGCTTCCTGCGCGCTATCGGCCCAGGGGCCGCACGCCTCTCGATGGGCTGAAAAAGATGCTGGATAATAAAGCATGACCCGCGCAACGGCTAGCGCCGTCGGAGACCCCTTGATGTCTGAACACGATGTACGTCTGCAACAGCTGCAAACCTGGCTCGCCGAGCAATTGCCCGCCCTCTTCGCAGCACGCGAATGGGGAGCGGTGCCTGAGGCCGAGCTCACTCCCGCCAGCAGCGACGCCAGCTTTCGCCGCTATTTTCGTTGGCAGGCCGGTGAGCGCAGCCTGATCCTGATGGATGCGCCGCCACCTCAGGAAAACTGCGAACCCTTCGTGCGTATCGCTGCGTTGCTGGCCGGTGCCGGAGTGCATGTGCCACAGGTGTTGGCTGCCGATCTCGAGCAGGGCTTCCTGATTCTCGATGACCTGGGCCGCCAGACCTACCTGGACGTGATAAACGAACACAATGCCGACGCGCTGTTCGGCGATGCCATCGAGGCCTTGCTGCAGCAGCAGCGTTTGCCGCTCGACGGCAATCTGCCGCATTACGACGAGGCGTTGCTGCGTCGTGAGTTGCAGCTGTTTCCCGAGTGGTACGTACAACGCCATCTGGGGCATGCCTTCACACCCGAGCAGGAAGCAGCCTGGCAGCGCATCAGCCGCCTGCTGATCGACAGCGCCCTGGCGCAGCCCAAGGTGGTGGTGCATCGCGACTTCATGCCGCGCAACCTGATGCAGAGCGCGCCCAATCCCGGCGTGCTGGATTTCCAGGATGCCGTCAACGGCCCGGTCACCTATGACATCACGTGTCTGTTCAAGGATGCGTTTCTCAGTTGGCCCGAGGCGCGCGTGCAAGGCTGGCTGCAGGATTACTGGCAGCGTGCCAGGACTGCGGGCATTCCGGTTCAGGCATCGTTCGACGACTTTCTGCGCGCCAGCGACCTGATGGGCGTGCAGCGCCACCTCAAGGTCATCGGCATCTTCGCGCGCATCTGCCACCGCGATGGCAAGCCCAAATACCTCGGCGATGTGCCGCGTTTCTTCTCTTATATGGAGGCTGTGCTGGCGCGCCGACCGGAGCTCGCCGAGTTGGCAGAGCTGTTCGCCAGCCTGGCGAAAGATCAAGGGGCGCGTGCATGAAGGCGATGATCCTTGCGGCGGGCAAGGGCGAGCGCATGCGTCCGTTGACGCTGCATACGCCCAAGCCGCTGGTGCAGGCGGCGGGCGTGCCGCTGATCGAGTACCACGTCCGTGCGCTGGCGGCCGCAGGCTTCAGCGAACTGGTGATCAATCATGCCTGGCTCGGCCAGCAGATCGAGGATTACCTCGGCGATGGCTCGCGCTTCGGCGTGCGCATCGTCTATTCCCCCGAAGGTGAGCCGCTGGAAACGGGGGGCGGCATCTTCAAGGCGCTGCCGCTGTTGGGCGCCGAGCCATTTCTGGTGGTCAATGGCGATGTCTTCACCGACTACGCCTTCGCCGCACTGCGTGAGCCGCTCGCCGGTCTGGCGCATCTGGTGCTGGTGGATAACCCGGCGCATCACCCGCAGGGCGACTTCGTGCTGGCGGCGGGTCGGGTTCATGACGGCGAGGCGACTGGCGAGCGGTTGACCTACAGCGGTCTCGCCGTGCTGCACCCGCGTCTGTTCGGCTCTTCTCGGCCCGGCGCCTTCAAGCTGGCGCCGCTGCTGCGTGAGGCCATGGCGGACGGGCAGGTCAGTGGCGAGCACTATGGCGGCTGCTGGGTCGACGTCGGTACGCACGAGCGCCTGGCCGAAGTCGAGCGCTTGTTGCAGGAGGCACGCTAGGTGTTGTGGCCGGCGACCCTGCTCGGTGCTGCCGCCGGCCTCGCCCTGGCCAGCATCCCGGGTGCTCTGCTGGGCGGTCTGCTCGGGCAGGTGCTGGATCGCCGTCTGCGCCTGCATGGCTGGGACAATCTGCGTGAGCGTCTGGGCGGTCGTGCGGCGCCGACGGATGACGAGCTGCTGTTTCTGATGCTGGGGCGTCTGGCCAAGAGCGACGGCCGGGTAGTGCAGAGCCATATCCAGCAGGCACGCTCGGAAATGCAGCGGCTGGGATTGGACCCGGCGGCTCAGCGGCGCGCCATCGAGGCTTTCTCCCGTGGCAAGACCGGGCGTGACAGCTTGCGTGCCCCGCTGCAGCGTCAGCGCGAGCGCGCCGATGCCATGCTGCGAGCCTGCTGGCGCATGGCCTGGGTCGATGGACGGGTGTCGGCCAGCGAGCATGAACTGATCCTGCTCTGGGGCAAGTGGCTCGGCTGGGACAGTGCCCGGCTCGATAGCCTGGGCGAGCAATACGCGCCGCGTCGCAGTCAGCAGCCGGCACCGGCTGGCGGCAGTTACCAGGAGGCGCTGCGGCTATTGGGTGTGAATGAAGGCAGCGAGCCGGAGCAGATCAAGCGCGCCTACCGGCGGCTGCTCAGCCGGCATCACCCGGACAAACTGGCCGGCTCCGGCGCCTCGCCCGAGCGCATTCGTGAAGCCACCGACACCACGCGCCAATTGCATCAGGCCTATGCGCTGATTCGCCAGCGCCGAGGGATTCGCTAGCAGGTATTTGTTCAGCCGCCTGCTAGCTGCCTGCAGCGCGTATATGCTGCGTCAGCCAGCCGCGTAGACGGCGGTAGAGCTGCTCTTGCTGAATATCCAGGTTACCCGGCAGGGCTTTCATCGACACCTGTATGTACGTGGGCAGCTTGGCTCGCTTGCTCGCCTGCAGGCGCTTCAAGGCAGCCGCGCGGTCGGTGGCTTGATCCTTGTAGAAGAAGTCGCCGGTGGCCACGGCCAGCTGTGTGACCATTTCATCCAGTGGCGGCGCGAAGCCGGCAGGTAGCTCGGCCGCCACCATCAGCAGATTCTGCACGTTGTCCGGCTGGCGTTCGCTCAGGTAGCGCGCCGCCCAGTAGGCGCCACTGCCGTGACCGAGGAGGACGATTTCCCTGGCCTGCTGCTGCTGGCTGGCGAAGGCGATGGCGGCATCGATGCGGGCCAGCACCCGTTCGACATGTGCCTGACGCCTTTGCTCTGGGCTGATGGTGCCGCTGTCCGCCGCTTGTGCCGCCTCGTCTACGGTCGCTTCGGGCGGGCTTTCGGCGGCTGGAGTGCTCTCGGTGGTTGCCGTGTCGCCTGGCGGGGCCGCTGTTGCAGCGCTCGCCTGGCGCAGTGGCAGCGGGTCACCGTCCGGGTCCGGCAGTGTCAGGCTCAGACTGTGCCAGCCGGCGTCGGGCAGCTTGCGCCGCAGCGGGCCGATCGCGGCGGCGCCGTCGGCGTTTTCCACATCGCCGGGCAGCAGAATCACCGCGCCACTGGGTTCGCCGACGTTGGCGGGTAGCCACAGGGCGAGAAAAGTGTCGGTGCCGGCCTGCAGCATCTGCTGTTCACGTTTGTCCAGACGTTGCTCCAGCGTGTGCGCCTCGCTGACGCTGCGCTCGGGCAGCAGCGGGCGTTCGCTGGAAGTCGATGTTTCGGCCTCGTCGGGCGTCGCGTTCTGGGTGTCCTCGGGCGACTCCTGCGCCCAGCTCGTGGCGGCGAAGAGCAGGCAGAAACCGAGCAGTGCGAGTGAGTGGGGGGGCATCGATGAAGCTCCTTGGGGGCTGCTACAGAGCCTAATGCCGAGCTCCGCTTTTGTCAGGCGATTAGCGCAAGACTGGAGTAAGGTAGGGGATCGCGTCACCGGATTCGCCGTGCATGAACTCCCTTCTCCGTTCCCTCGCCCTCCTGCTGATGCTGGCTGTTTCCTCCGCCTGGGCCGAGAGCACGCGCATGCCCTTGCGCCCCGTTTTCGATGCCGAGCAGCGCGCCTGGCTCAGGGAGCATCCGGTGCTGCGCGTGGGCCTGATTCAGCAGGCGCCCTGGGTACTGCGTGACCAGAACCGACAGTTGACGGGCGCCAATGTCGAACTGATGCAGCGTCTGCTCGAAGGCATGGGTGTCGCCCCCGATTGGCGCTTGTATCCGAATCTGGAAGCCCTGGAGCGTGCCGCCGGTGCAGGCGAGGTGGACCTGGCCCCAGGCCTGCAGCAGACACCGGCTGGCCTGCGCATCTGGCACTACTCCATGCCTTACCTGCGCGTGCCGCATCTGGTGGTCGGCGAGCGCAGCGGCAATGGCGCGGTGGATCTCGACCAACTGCCGCTGGAGCAGAGGGTCGCGTTGCGCATGCCCAGTCAGGCTGCCGAATACCTGGAGGGCACTCATACCAACCTGCGTCTGCACGCGACGACTTCGGAGCGTTCGGCGTTGCTCCTGGTTCTGAATCAGGAAGTCAGC